>JBEKQR010000059.1:0-14587 GCA_049519515.1 Candidatus Korobacteraceae bacterium | reverse complement strand
GAGCCCGCCGGCGAACCACTGCTGCCGCTCTCCGCTTCGGTGCGCACCATCGCCCTGGTTGGACCTCTGGCCGACAGCGCCGTCGACATGCTGGGATCATGGCCGGGGAAGGGCGACCCGCAGATGGCTGTCACTCTCAAGTCCGCCCTGGAGGCGCGTCTGCGGCAAACCGGCGGACGCCTGCTCTACGCGAAAGGAACGGAGATAAATACTGCCAGCGAAGCCGGCTTCGCTGCGGCTTTGGCGGCTGCCAAACAGGCGGACGTGGTCATCGCCGCGCTCGGTGAAGATGCCCAGCGAATGACCGCCGAAGCCGCTTCTCGCGCGCATCTTGGGCTTCCGGGCAATCAGCAGCAGTTGCTGGAGCAGCTCGTTTCCACCGGAAAGCCCGTCGTGCTGGTGGTCTTCAGCGGACGCCCGCTGGCCCTCGGTTGGGCCGCCGCGCACGTTCCGGCAATCGTACAGGCGTGGTATCCGGGAATCGAGGCTGGTCCGGCCCTGGCGAGGGTCCTGTTCGGCGATGCCAACTTCAGCGGCAAGCTGACCGTGTCGATGCCCAGGGCGGTCGGGCAGGAACCGCTCTACTACGATGCGCTCTCCACCGGCCGTCCTGCCGCAGGCGTCGATCTCACCCGGCCTCCGGGCAGCCCCGCCGAGAAGTACGTCTCGCGCTACATCGACGAGCGGAATTCGCCGCTCTTTCCCTTCGGCTATGGTCTTTCCTACACCCGCTTCAGTTACTCGCCGGTCGAGCTGAGCGCCGCCACCCTCCACCCCGGCAAGTCAACAGCAGACTTGCTGGGGACCCCGGTCATCAGCGCGCGCGGCTTGAATGCCGGTGCGGAGGGAATTCGCGTCTCAGCCACGGTCACCAACAGCGGAACACGCCCGGGCCGCGAGATCGTGCAGCTTTACATACGGCAGCGCGGAACCAGCGTGGCGCGTCCGGTCAGGGAGCTCAAGGGCTTCAAAGTTGTAGAGCTCGCCCCCGGTGAATCGCGCCGGGTGGAATTCACCCTCGGACGCGATGAGCTGGCTTTCTGGAACCTGCAGATGCGCTACCAGGCCGAAGCGGCGCAGGTGAGCGTCTGGATAGCGCCAAACTCCGCAGACGGCGTTCCGGCACAGTTCACCATCACAGAATAGGGGTTAGGAAGCAGGGATCAGGGAATAGGGGAGCTGTTCTTGGCTTGCTGTTGATCCTGGTCACGCCTCGCGGGACCGGCGTTAGGTTTTCACGAACGCAGTTGCTGCAGTTTTCTTCCGATTAACTATGTCTGGAGCCACTGAATCCGCTAACCCCTATTCCCTAACCCCTAACCCCTTCAAGGAGGTCCATTGGTCGAACCAAGACGTTTGCACATCGAGCCGGGCGGCAAGAGCAGCCAGGGCCGGGGATTTGTCTATCTGGCCGCCGGATTCGCGGCCCTGGGCGGATTGCTTTTCGGCTACGACACCGGTGTGATCTCCGGCGCCCTGATTTTTATTCGCCAGGAGTTTGCCTTGTCGGCCTTCGGCCAGGAGCTGGCGGTCAGCATCGTGCTGGCGGGGGCGACCGTAGGGGCGCTGAGCGGAGGCCGCTTGTCGGACCGTTTTGGCCGGCGGGCAACGTTGATCGCTACCTCTGTCATTTTCATCGCCGGAGCAATCGTCTGCGCGGCCGCCGCCTCGCTCACCATGCTGGTGATCGGGCGGGTGGTGGTCGGACTGGGCATCGGCCTGGCCTGCACGACGGTGCCGGTTTATATCTCCGAAGTGGCGCCGCCGGAGGCGCGCGGCTGGCAGGTTTCGCTGTTTCAGTTGGCGATCACGGTAGGCATCTTGTGCGCCTACATCGTCGATTACGCATTTGCCCGCAGCCAGGCTTGGCGCTGGATGCTGGGCCTGGCAGCCATCCCCGGCCTGATTCTCGGTCTCGGCATGCTGCTGCTTCCGGAGAGCCCGCGCTGGCTGGCCAAGCACCTCAACCCGGAGGCGGCGCGGGCGGTCCTGCTGCGTATTCGCGGCGGCAGCATCGACTCGGAGTACCGCGAGATTTGCCAGAGCCTGGAGCACGCCGAAGAGCGTGGACGCTGGTCGGACCTGCTGCGTCCGGCGCTGCGTCCGGCGCTGATCGTGGGCCTGGGACTGGCGATCTTTCAGCAAGTAACGGGCATTAACACCGTCATCTACTATGCTCCGACCATCATTCAGACCGCCGGCATCCCCTCAGCCGAAGGGGCCATTCTCGCCACCGCCGGAATCGGCCTGGTGAACGTGCTGATGACGATCGTCGCCATGTGGCTGATCGACCGTATCGGACGCCGTCCGCTGTTGCTGACCGGCATCGCCGGCATGTCCGTGAGCCTGGCGGTGCTGGGTTTCGTCTTTCACACCTCCAAACAGGCGCCGGTGGTGGCCTGGGTGGCCGTGGTCACCTTGATGGCCTACGTCGCGTTCTTCGCCATCAGCCTGGGACCGATCTTCTGGCTGCTGATCTCGGAAATCTATCCCTTGCAGATCCGGGGAATGGCGGAGGGCACGGCCGCGGGGACGAACTGGATCTTCAACCTGCTGGTTTCGATCACCTTCCTCACCCTGCTGGAGGTGATGGGCCCAAGCTGGACCTTCTGGCTCTACGGGTTGCTGGCCATCGCTTCGCTGGCGTTCTCCTACTACCTGGTGCCCGAGACCAAGGGGCGGACGCTGGAGGAGATCGAGGAATCGTGGCGCTCGCGCCGCGCCAGTTGAGGCGTTTTCGAGGCCTGAGGCGCGGAGCAGGGTTCCGGAGCGCCGGCAGCCTCGAGCCGAAATCCTGAGCGAAGCGAAGGACGAATAACGTTTTTTTCATATTTCCGGAACAGACAGCTCGCAATACTCCCGCGGCATCTTACCCGACGACATCCTAACTGGGGCAAAACATGGAGGGCCCTTGCAGGCGAAGGTCACACTGACGTGCGCCATTTCGGCTGTTGTTCTGATTTCCTTTTGCCCCTGTCTTGGCCAGGGAACGCAAGCGGTGGCTGCCCATCATCGGCCGGCAAGCGCTTTGCCGGCTGCTCCAGCGCCTGTTGCCGAAGCGCAACCCGGCTTGCCGGAGATCGTCCGGCGCCTCACCGAAGTCCAGTTTCTGAACCATCAGAGCGGGCGCTCCTACACGGTAGTGCGCGAATACGAATTGCGGAGCGGCAAGAATGCCGAGCCCAGCGCGGTAACGGCGGAGGTCAGCGTCCTCCCGTCTGGCGCGAAGGGATACACGATCCGTTCGACCCAGGGGGGCGGCAGCGGCGAGCGCGTTGTGCGCCGCGTGCTCGACCATGAGGCAGAGATGGCTTCCGCATGGCGGCAGGCCGCGCTCTCCGAAGATAACTACCGCTTTCAACTGCTCGGCAAAGAGAGCGTGGATGGCCATGACTGCTTTGTGCTGGGCCTGGCTCCCCGCCGCGACAGCCGTGACCTGATTCGCGGCCGCGCCTGGATCGACGCCGACACTTTCAACGTTCGCCGCATCGAAGGCACTCCCGCCAAGAGCCCCTCCTGGTGGGTGAAGCGCCTGGATCTCAATCTCCAGTTCTCGCCGCTATTGGGAATGTGGCTGCAGACCGCTTTCACCGCCCGGGCGGAGGTCAGGTTATTCGGCGAGCACACGCTGATGGGCCGCGACGTGCAAATCCGCGCCGCCGAGGCGAACAGCCCAGTCATGCAACAGAAAAACGCCGAACAGCCGCCGGGCAGCCCGGAACCGAATGCGCTGCAGAACTCGCCGGCCATGGTCGGAGCCGGAGTGCTTTCCCTGCCCTGGCACAGCCGTCGTTAGAACCTCTCTCGTTTCACGTTTCCCGTTTCACGTTTCCCGTTCGTGCCCCACATCTGCTAACTGCAGCAGATGTGGGGCACGGCCTCGAGTTCTACTTTTGCAGTTGCGTCGGAGCCGGGTGCCCCACCCTTGTCGCCGCTTTTGCGACAGGGTGGGGTCTTAACGTTTGTACGCCACATTTGGCTGCCACGTCCTTAACCGTGAAACGTGAAACGAGCAACGTGAAACGGAACTTTACAGCACCCTGATCAGCGGCTTGCCTGCGGGCTTTACCTCGCCGATGCGGCGCGCATCGAGGGTTGCCGCGCGCAGTTCGTTGACGAGCGTATCGGCCTCGGCGGGGGCCAGTGAGATCAGCAAGCCGCCGGCGGTTTGGGGATCGAAGAGAATGGTGCGCAGTTCTTCGGCGACATCGGCCCCGTATTCGACGTTGCATTCGGCGAACTCGCGGTTGGCCTTGAGTCCGCCGGGGATGAGGCCCAGGCGAACGCACTCCAGCGCGCCGCCGAGCAGCGGCACCTGCCGGCTGTCGAGCACGAGCGAGACGTTGCTGCCCAGGGCCAGCTCGCGGGCGTGTCCGATCAGCCCGAAGCCGGTCACGTCCGTCATGCCGTGCACGTCGTAGCGCAAGGCGATTTCAGACGCCGCGCGGTTGAGGGTGGTCATGGAAGCGCTGGCCGCCTCGATCCACTCCGGCTGCGCCTGTCCGCGCTTGATTCCCGTAGAGATCACGCCTGTCCCCAGGCCCTTGGTCAGCACCAGGGCATCGCCCGCCCGCGCGCCCGTGTTGACCAGCACACGCCGCGGATCGATGGTCCCGGTGACCGCGTAGCCGAACTTGATCTCCGGGTCGCGAATGCTGTGCCCGCCGACCACGGTGCAGCTCGCCTCGATCATCTTGCTGAGCCCGCCGGCCAGGATCTGCTCCAGGATGCCGATCTCGCCTTTTTCGGGAAAGCAGACCAGGGCCAGCGCCGAGAGCGGCCGTCCGCCCATGGCGTAGACATCGCTGAGCGCGTTGGTGGCCGCGATCTGCCCGAAGGTGAAAGGGTCGTCGACGATCGGGGTAAAGAAATCGACCGTCTGCACCAGCGCCAGCTCCGGCGTCAGTTGATACACGCCGGCGTCGTCGGCCGTATCGAAGCCGACCAGCACGTTGGGATCATGCTGCCGGGCTAATTTCCCAAGCACCGAGTCCAGCACCGCCGGACTGAGCTTGCTCGCTCAACCGGCAGCCTTGACCGTCTCCGTCAGGCGAACTGTCTTGACCTGTTCCATCTTCAGCATTGTAACTGGCGCCCGCCTATTCGAGCAGGTTTCAAAGTTACAAGGTTTCAAGGTTACAAGGTTACAGGGTTTCGTCGAACTGTCTCATGAACGTTCCATACTTTGAAACTCTGAAACTTTGAAACTTTGAAACCTTCGAAACGACTCCATTCCCCTCGCGCATCGAATCCGATATCATCACGGAATCCTCACATGACCTTTGCCGCCGTACTATTCTCGGCCGATTCGCCCGACGCCCGGCGCTACAACCGGCTCAGTCGCAGGCTTAGCCTGGCGGAAAGCGGTCTCGGACTGCTGGTGATGGCCCTCTTGCTGGCCACCGGCTGGACCCGCCTGCTGCGCGATCTGGCTTTCCGGGTGGAGCGGGAGAACTACGTCCTCGCCTTGTTCTTCTACGTCTTTTTCCTGGCCCTGCTCAGCAAACTGCTCGCCTTGGGATTGGACCTCTACGGCTTCCGCCTCGAACACCGCTACCATCTCTCCACTCAGCGCCTGCGCGCCTGGCTGTGGGACCAGTTGAAGGAGTTTCTGGTCGGCCTGGTAATCTCCACCGTGCTGGCGGAGCTGTTTTACCTGCTGGTGCGCAAGTTGCCGCAGGCGTGGTGGATCGCAGCCTGGGCGGCTTTCCTGGTGCTCGCCGTGCTGTTCGTGCAGATCGCGCCGGTCGTGCTCTTCCCCATTTTTTACAAGTTCAGGCCGCTGGCCAACCAGGAGCTGCGCAACCGCCTCACGCGGCTGAGCGAAAGCGCCGGCACCAGGATTCGCGGCGTTTACGAATGGAGCCTCTCCGCCAAGTCCAGGAAGGCCAATGCGGCCCTGGCCGGGTGGGGAGCGACGCGGCGCATCCTCCTCTCAGACACCTTGCTGGCCAGCTACACCGACGACGAGATTGAAGCCGTGCTGGCGCACGAGCTCGGCCATCACGTCCACCGCCACATCCTGAAGTCCATGCTGTTGCAGGCCGTGATTTCCTTTGCCGGCTTCTGGGTATTGAAGTGGGTGCTGCGCTGGGCGGTGCTGCGCAAGGAATGGTTTATCTCGCAGTACGATTTCGCCAACCTGCCGCTGATCGTCCTGGTCACCACCGTGCTTTCGCTCGTGCTGATGCCCATGCTCAAGGGCTACTCGCGCCACAACGAGCGCCAAGCCGACCGCTACGCCTGGAAGTCCATTGCCGCCGTGGAGCCGTTCATTACCGCCATGAACAAGCTGGCGGAACAGAACCTTGCCGAGCGCCAGCCGTCGCGCATGGTGGAGATCCTCTTCCACTCGCACCCGCCCATCGCCAAGCGGATTGCCGCCGCCCAGGCTTGGGCGAAGGCGCGGGGATAAGAAAACAGTTTCCAGTTTCCAGTTTCAAGCAGGCGGGTGCCACAGGTCCCGCGCCGCGTTGTTCGGCGCTGATCTGGGAATCCAGCGGGGTGCCCCACCCTTGTCGCCGCTTTTGCGACAGGGTGGGGTTTTCATCATTAGCACAGTCCTACTTCGTTGGCGGAGCCGGAGCCGGCGCTGGCGTCTGCGGGCGGTTAGGCTCTCCCGGTCCAGGATAGTTCGGCTGGACGTAGGTCGGCTGCTGCGAGTGTCCCAAGGGCGGAACCTCTGGTGAAACCGGCGCCGGCAGGTTTGTGCTCCGGGTAGTGTCGGGCGTAAGTGGCATGTGGGTGATGCTGCCGCTGAGCGCGTCCGCGAGCAGGATTCCGTTATGCTCCAGGGTGCGCGACATCACCTGGTCGAAGGTCACGCGCGATTTGGCGTAGGAAATCCTGGCAGCCAGCAGGTTCTCCTCCGCCGTGGCAACGTTGGTCTCCTGCTGGAAAACCAGGTAGCTGGTGGAAGCCCCAAGCTGGTACTTTTTCTGTTCCGCCACCAGGTTCTCGGTGGCAAAGCGCAGCGCCTCGACCGCGGCGTCCACCCGGGCCTTGTTCTGCTGCAACGCGAACTGGGCGTTGCGGACCAGGATGGCAACCTGGTTTTCCAGTTGCTGCAAGCGCACCTGCGCCTGCCGCAACTCCAGTTCGGAGCGCGCCTGCACCGATTGCGCCTGGCGATTGCGGATCGGGATCGTCAACTGCAGGGCCACGCCTTTGTCCGGGGCGCTGCTGTTGAACAAGTTGCTGAAGGCCGTGCCGTAACCGCTGGGAGCCGGAAAAGGCGGCGTGCACACCGGTGTTCCGGCGAGACGGCCTCCGGGGGCGCACAGAGGGCTGCCGTTAAGCGCATACGTGCCTGCCACTGAGGATGAACCGTAGAAGCCAACCAGATCCAGAGCCGGCAGCAGCCCGTTGCCCGCCGCTTTGACATTAAGCACGCGGTTCTTCAGGTCGATGCGGGCCTGCGAGAGGGTGGGATTCTTCTGCACGGCTTCGCTGATCAGGTCTTCGATGGGCGACACCGGTTCGGTAACGGGAATCACCATGGTGTCGGTCGGCACCACCGGGGCAAAGCGCACGTCCGCCGCCCGCGCGTTGCGGGTCAGGGCGTTGGTCATCAGCAATTGCTGCAGTTGCAGGTTGGTTTCGGAAACGATCACGTTCTGCCGCGCGGTTGCCACCTGCGATTCCGCGTTGGTGACGTCGATCGGCGCCATGGTGCCGATCTGCAGTTGCTTTTTGTTGTCGGCCAGTGTGCGTTCGGCAAAAGCCAGCGTCTCCCGTTTAACGCGCAGGTCCTCGTAGGCGCTGACCAGGTCCCAGTAGATGCTCTGAATCTGCGCCACCGTGGAAATGATCTGGGCGCGGAACGACTCGTCGGTAATGGCGCGGTTGTTCTTGGAAATGGTGATGAAGCGCTTGTTGACCGCCCAACTGCGTCCCTGCAGAAGATGCTGGGTCAGCGTCAAGCGGAAGTTCGAGGACAGCAGCGGGTTGTAGGTGGTAAAGGCGCTGTTGGTAGTGATCCGCGAATTGTCGAAAACCATGCCCAGGTTGGTGCCCGTCCAGAACCCCTGGCTGTAGGTGAAGTTGGTAGTGGCGGTGTTCTGGTCTACGGCCAACTGGCCCGCCGAGGCGCTGGTTTGCGGCGCGACGGCGCGCTCGAGTTGCAGCGTGCCGACCACTGCGGGATCGAATTGTGGCGGAGCAGGTCCGGCGCCGAGCGAGGACAAAACCAGGCCGGAGGTGCCCGCGCCCACCCCGCCCCCGCCGGCCGTGGTGCCGCCGGCACCGGCGCTGGTCGAAGTCAGAGCGCCGCCGGTGACGCCGCTTCCGCTCCCTCCTGGAGTGCCTTGCACGATGCCGGTGGCTACGCCCAGCGGCTGCCCGCCGCCCTTGGTGCGCAGAATATCGGTATCGGCGATGGGCAGGTTGTAGCGTGCGATGTCGATGTCGAGATTGTCTTGCAGGGCAATGGCGATGGCGTCGCTCATGGAGAGCATGATGACGCCGTTTTTCATCAGGCTGTCGAGGCGTCCCGTGTTCCTGAGATTTACCGCCGGCACCTGCCGCCGGGTGTAGGGCCCGACCACGCTCAGCACCGGCTTGGGCTTGGCGTAGTCTCGCAGCGCCACCGGATTGCTGGGGGCCTCATTTTTAGGGGCTTCAGGCAGCGCCTTGTCGGACTCTGCCGTGGTCGCCCCGGCGGGCGCCGTTTTTGCGTCTGCCGGGGTGGTGGCGCCGGCGGGCGCCGTCTTGGCGGCGGCCGGGGCGGCGGACGTCTGCCCGGCATCGGCCGGGGGAGGCGTCTGCTGCTGGGCAAATATGAGAGGTACGAATACAACGAGCGCGGCGAAAGTTGCCGCCGCGATCAGCGGGCAAACGGGGCGTGCCATTCGCTTATCTCCAGAAAAGTAGGTGCCATATACGACTGAAAAGCTCTGCTGGCAGGTTGTGTTGCTCTCCAAGCATTCTTAGGCAAGTCGTTCTCCGAATGTGCAACTCTCTATTATGCGCTATGCTAACCCGGAGTTCCTCCAATTGCCCCATGCTCTTTGGCACTCCGGTTTTTAGCCGATGTCGAATTGGATACGGGGTAATGCCGACACTAAATAGTCTTGCGAAGTTGCTGCCGAACGGCTAGTCTGTCGCGCATGGGGAAGCCGGTTCCAATTGGCGCCAGAGGTGTCGCTGAGGAGCGCGTCAAGTTCGAAAACACGCTGACGGCGTTCAACCACAATCTGCCGCCCGTTTACTCCACCCCTGACATGATCCGCCTGATGGAGATAGCCGGATCGCGCGCGCTGCAGCCGTTTTGCGAGAAAGATGAGATGTCCGTAGGCGCGGCCATCAATGTCGAGCACCGCGCGCCCGCCGGACTGAACACCATCGTAAAGGCGGAAGCGGTGGTTGAGGCCATCGAAGGCAAGTTTCATCTCATGCGGGTCAGCGCCAAGGTGGACGAACGGGAGATTGGCTGCGGAACCATCAAGCGCGCCATCGTCAACGTGCCCAATTTTCTCGCCAAGCACGGCATACCGAAACCGTAAAGCCTTCCGGAATCACCCCCGGCAAATGCGAATAGGCGTGCTTTGCACGTTTGCCCAGCCGAGGGCGGCTGGGCCTACATCCCAAAATTTCGCCGGGTGCCCCACGTCCCGCCCTGCTTTTGGGCTGACGTGGGGCCGTTTTCCAGCCGGGGTAAATCCAATCAGCTATTCACAGGAATCGGAGCCGCACTTTCTTCCGCTGCCGGCAACGTGATGCCTTGCTGGCGCAGCAGTTCCTCCAATGCCGCCTGCTTTGCCGGCCCGTCAAACAGAAAAGCCTTCATGCCGGCCTGGCGCGCGCCCTCGATATTGCGCTGCTTGTCGTCGATGAACAGGATCTTGCCCGGCTTGACCTCTAGCTTGGCGGCAGTGTGCAGGAAGATAGCGGCCTGCGGCTTGATCATCCGCGCCTCGCACGAATACACCTGCACCGCGAACTCGTTGATCCAGGCAAACTTCGCCCGCAGCTCCGCCAGCATCTCGAACTCCATATTGGAGAGGATCGCCGTTTTCACGCCGGCGGCCCGCAGACGCCGTGACAGGGCGAGCATCTCCGGGTTTATGCGGGTCCACTGCTGGCTGTCGAGCTCGATCAGCCTGTCGAGGGTGGGCGCATCGAGCGCGCGGCGCGCCACCGCCTGCCAGTAGGTGGCAGGACCGCAGGCGGCGCGGTCGTACTCGTCGCGGTAGAGCCAGTAGTCCCGCCGGAACTCCTCCAGCGGCCGGGCTGCCGTTGCGGCAAGCCTTTGCCAGTCTTCCGCGGTGGGCGCGCAGGAGAGGACGTTTCCGTAGTCGAAGACCACTGCTTGTATGGATGAGGTTGGCTTAGAGGGCATCATCACTATCTTGCCTCAAACCCAGGAATGTGGCCAGTAGCGCCGCCGCCCCCGGCGGCGGGCTGCAAAGGGTTGATAGGCATAGAAACCCCATTACGAATAGAAAAATGCGCCCGCAGGCGAGGACGCCGGCGCTACTCATTCCGCTACAATCACCTCAATGTCTTTTTCCTTCCAGGTTGAGGCGACCTCCGGCGCGGCCCGGGCGGGCCGCTTGGTCACTCCTCATGGAGAGGTGGAAACCCCGGTTTTCATGCCGGTCGGCACCCTGGGCAGCGTCAAAGGGGTGCCGCAGGAGACGCTGGAGGAGCTGGGCGTCCAGATCCTGCTCAACAACACCTATCACCTCTATCTGAGGCCGGGGGTGGAGACCGTTCGGCGGCTCGGCGGGGTGCAGAAGTTCATGGGCTGGCCCCGGCCCATCCTCACCGATTCGGGCGGCTTCCAGGTATTCAGCCTGGGGAGCCTGCGCAAGGTCAGCGAAGAGGGGGTGGCGTTCCGCTCGCACCTCGATGGCTCTTCCCACTTTTTCAGCCCGGAGAGCGCCCTGGAGGCCGAAATCGGCCTGGGGGCGGACATCATTATGGCCTTCGACGAGTGCACGGAGTTTCCCGCCGACCGCCAGCGCACGCGCCAGTCGATGGAGTTGACCCTGCGCTGGGCGCGGCGCAGCAAGGAGTACTTCGAGCGGCATCGGCGCGAGGTGCCCTGGTTCGCGGAAAAGAGCCGGGCCAGTGGCCGCGAGCAGACGCAGGCGCTGTTCGGCATTGTGCAGGGAGGCATGTACCCCGAGCTGCGGCGCGAATCGGCCGGGCGCACGGTGGAAATGGACTTTCCCGGCTATGCCATCGGCGGCTTGAGCGTCGGCGAGCCTCGCCAGCAGACCTGGGAGATGGTCGAGACCGCCATAGCACTGTTGCCGGCAGACAGGCCGCGCTACGTCATGGGCGTAGGCACGCCGGAAGAACTGGCGCAGTATGTGTCGCTTGGAGCTGATATGATGGACTGCGTTCTGCCCACCCGGGCGGCGCGCCACGGCTTAATTTTCACCTCGCTGGGCAAGCTGAGCATCAAGCGAAGCAGTTACGCCCACGACGAGGGCCCGCTGGACCCCAACTGCGGCTGCAAGGTCTGCGGACGTTATTCGCGCGCCTACCTGCGGCATTTGTATGCCTCCAACGAGGTCTTAGCCCAAGTTCTTAATACCGTGCATAACTTGTCCTACTACCTTGACACTATGCGGCGCGTTCGTCATGCTATAGTTCTGGCGGAATTTACCAGTTCCCGCTCTGCTGTTTGATGGCCATTTTCCGTGCATAGCAGTGCAGTTTGCTGGATGCCGCGGGGCGAGGTTTGGCCTCCGCGGGCAGCGGCTCTGGAAATGTGTTTCCACAGGCGAAAAACCCCGGTAAGGCGTGGGCGCCGTGAAGTGTAAGTGCCCGGCTGGGCCGGGCTTGGGATGGCGCAACATAGGGTTACGGTTCCTTGGGTTCAATTCAGCCGGACGCCCACGAGGGTGTCTGACGAGAGTAAGAAATGACAAGTTTACTGGCAGTGTACTTCCAGGGGGCGGGCGGCAGCATGGGCCTGATCATGATGGTCGGCATCTTCGCTGTCTTCTATTTCCTGCTGATCCTCCCGCAGCAGCGCAAGCAGAAGAAGTGGCAGGCGATGCTGGGCAGCGTCAAGGCCGGCGACCGGGTCGCCACCAATGGCGGAATTCGCGGTGTCATCATGTCGGTCAAGAGCGAAGGTCCCGATCCCACGGTCATACTTCGCATCCCGCCCGATAACCTGCGGATCGAAATCTCGCGCAGCGCCATCGTCTCCGTCTTTACCGACGAAGTGGCGCCGACGAAGTAGCGCCAAGTCCGAGGCCGGACCGGGGCAACGCTTGCCCGGAAGCCGGCCGTCCGGGTGGCCCACTCAAGCCTCTTTTGCTTGAATGGGGTAGTTAGTCTGTAAGCTGAGTAAAACTGCACCCGGCAGACAATGCGTCTGCGGGGATTTTGGCGCAGTGGATGGCTTCGGGCAACAAATTTGAATTGTTCTATTTAGGTGGTTGCGGTTTACATGAAGAAAAACCTGCTCTGGAAATTAGCTGTCATACTCCTCACGCTGCTGATATTCGCCTGGGGCATCTTCCTCGGCAACGATCCCGAGAAGAGCCTGGCGGCCATCAAGCAGGAGGGTCTGCTGGCCGGCTTGCTGCAGAATATCCATCTCGGGCTCGACCTCAAGGGCGGCACGCATCTGATCCTGCAGGTGATGGTCAACGACGCCGTCAATGCCGACAGCGACCAGGTTATCGAGCGGCTCAAGGACGGTCTGCGGCAGAAGAACGTCGTCTACGCCGATATCAGCAAGCCCGATCCCGCCAATAATCCCGACCGCATCGTCATCAAGGGCCTGGCTCCCACCGGCATCGGCGACCTGCGCACCTACGTGCAAGAGCGCCTGCCCGACTACAACAATCCGGCCAACGTCGGCGACACCTACACCCTGACCATGAAGCAGCAGGCCTTGACGCAGCTCAAGAACCGGGCGGTTGAACAGGCAATCGAGACCATCCGCAACCGCATCGACCAACTGGGTGTCAGCGAACCGGTGATCCAGGAGCATGGCCTGGGCGATTACCAGATCCTGGTGCAGTTGCCCGGCGTGGACGATCCGGCCCGCGTCAAGGACATCATGCAGTCCACCGCCATGCTGGAGATCCGGCAGGCAATGGACAATGGCGCCAGCTACCCGTCGGAAGCGTCGGCACTGGCCGCCCACGGCGGAGTGCTGCCGCCGGACTCGGTGGTGATGAAGGGCCGCAGCATCGGGCGCCAGCAGGCCAACCCCAGCGGCGAGCCGCAGGATACTTATTACGTGATCAGCCGCGCCTCGGCGGTCACCGGACGCGACCTGCGCGGCGCCGAATCCACGCATGACGAGAATAACCGCGCCGCCGTCAGCTTCAACCTGACCCGCGATGGCGGCAACCGCTTCTATGCCTTTACCAGCGCCCACGTCGGCGACTATTTAGCGGTAGTGCTGGATGGCAAGGTGCAGGAAGTGGCGCGGGTGCAGGAAGGCATCCGCGACAGTGGCCGCATTACCGGCAGCTTTACCGAGCAGCAAGCCAAGGACCTGTCCATGGTCCTGCGTTCCGGCGCCCTGCCGGCCAGCATTCGCTACCTGGAAGAGCGCACCGTCGGTCCCTCGCTGGGCTCCGACTCCATCCGCCAGGGGGTGCGGGCGGCCATCTACGGCATGGCTGCGGTAATGATCTTCATGCTGGTTTACTACCGTTTTGCCGGCATCAACGCCAACCTGGGCCTGTTCCTGAACCTGGTCATCCTGCTCGGATTTCTGGGCTTCAGCGGGGCCACGCTGACCTTGCCGGGAATTGCCGGACTGATTCTCACGGTCGGCATGGGTGTCGATTCCAACGTGCTCATCTTCGAGCGCATTCGCGAGGAGCTGCGCAACGGCAAGACGCCGCCCTCGGCGGTCGAGCAGGGCTTCGGACACGCCTGGCTGACCATCGTCGATACCCACGTAACCACCATCGTCTCGGCGGCCATTCTGTTCCTGTTCGGCACCGGGCCGGTCAAGGGATTTGCCGTGACCCTGACCTTCGGTCTGCTGGCCAATTTGTTCACGGCGGTGTTCGTATCGCGGGCCATCTTTGACAGCATCCTGAACCGGCATCAGCGCGGAGAGGCCCTGTCGATCTAGAGTGGTTTCTGGTTCTTTGAAAGGGCATGGCTTTAGCCCCTGAGGAAATCAGTTCTTTTCAGGTTGGGTTAAAAGAGAGGCTCAGGGCTGCGCGCGGGTTTTGGGTTCCCCAGCAAATCCTGCTTTTGGATTGCTGGGGCGGTATTCCGGCGGCTTGCGCCGGGAATGAAATAGTAGTTAGAGGATTTTAAAGTGGAGTTATTTCGCAACCCCAATATAGATTTTCTGGGCAAGAAGTGGTACTTCCTGGCCTTTTCGCTGATCTTCAGCACGGCCGGCATTTTGTCGATGATCTTCTGGCACGGCATTCCGCTGGGTGTGGATTTCCGCGGCGGCACGCTGGTTTACGTGAAGTTCGCCGACACGCCGAACGAGGACCGCATCCGCGCCGCCATGGATCGCGCCGGGCTGCGCGATGCCCGCATCCAGCGCTACGGAGCGCCATCCGGCAACGAAGTGCTGATCGCGCTCGACCTGAAGGAGACCTCGGAACAGGCCCTCGACCAGGGCAAGAATTCGATT
>JBEKQR010000058.1:0-14729 GCA_049519515.1 Candidatus Korobacteraceae bacterium | reverse complement strand
TCACAATTTGCCCAAACTGCATAAACCAGGTTCGTGATCTGTTTGTCCGTGGGTTCCGCTCCAAACAACGGCAAATCTGCTCTGCACCGAAGCTCTCCGTCCTCTGCATCCATTTCGAACCTTGCGAATTTAAGTTGCCAATTCGCTAAGCTTAGGGCTTCACACATCGCTTGGCGACGGCTTTGTGGCGTAAACAGCGGAATAAATCCTCGAACAACCAGTGCGGTATCACTCAAGCTGATCCTAACCCGGATACTGGTTGGGTTACATTTGGCTTGGAAGATCAGGTCATCGTCGTCAACGGTCACCTGTATTACATCTTTATCCCGAAGCAAATCGATTATCCGTTGTTGAAGTTTTTGCAGTTCCATTTTCCCTCCTGCCTATTGGTGCGTCTTCGAATTGTTGCCATCTCTGGAGAGAACAAATTCCGAGGGACGCACCTATGGTCAGGAGGGTTCCATGATTGAAAGCTATTGGTCACCCAACGGCAAAAAGATAGGCTCAACAATGAAGAGCGGCTCGAAAGAGAACGTCTACGGGCCAAGGGGAGAACGGCTAGGAACCACTTCTCAGCAAGGGACGTTCGATGTGGGAGGGAGACGGGTAGCCAATCTACCTCTTCCAGGGTTGCTGATAGCAAGGTCGGTCAGGAAACCACGAAGGTAAAGAAATAGGCAGCGGTTCGAATGCCGCTGCCCTTTATAATGAATCTGCATGTTGCGGGTTGTTCGGTTTCTCAGCCTACTACTTATTTTCGGGGTCACTGCTATCGCTTTTGGGAGAAGCCATTTTCTTGACTCCCTCACCGACCTTCTTGCCCCCCTTACCAACACCCTTACCCAGATCTTTACCTGCTGCGATGGGTTTACCTTCCTTCATCTCGTGGCCGACTCCTTCGCCGCCCCTACCCACATCTTTGCCCGCGGTTTTGAAATCGCCTCCGACCGACTCCTGCCCCACTCCCAGTTTGCCTGCTGTTTGGGTATCAACGTGTCCCGTGACCGGTAGGTTCTCCGACTTCTGATATTGTCTTATCGCCCTTCGGGTTTGGGAACCCATGACACCATCGATCGGCCCGGGGTTGTAGCCCTTGTCGCGCAGAGTCTTCTGCACCTTCTTAATGTTGTCGTGATCGGCTGCGGAAACTTGGGGCACCAGACACAGTCCTACCATCACCGTCATCAGTAGGACGAAGACAACCCTGATCCCTACTGCTTTCATGTTTAGAGACATATTACCCCTCCATTTTGATAAGGGAAAATTATTAGATGCGTATGTTCTATGCTTCACACTACTCACCGGCGTCGGCTCACCAAGTTGAAACCAGGATTTCCATTTTGGGTCTCCGAGTGGCCGACGGGACGCCCATGGCTTCCATTTTAAAGTCCACTCACAATAAATAAAACATTGTCGGCGGCATCAGGTCTGTTCACAATTGCTCACTTTGGCGAGACACGGCGCTGCAACCAAAGATAATGGTGGAGCCACAATTGCCGCCCCACAAAATCACCTTTCAGGCCAAGGTCGGGAGTTCGAATCTCTCAGGACGCGCCATTCTTTCCTTCTGTTTCAGGTATTTCGGCGCATCTCCTTTCATAGTTTCAAGATTCTAAGACCGGCTGGTTGCGCGGGTCCCTCGGCTGTTGTCAAGGTCGGATTACGGTACTCATCGGCACTTCCCCTATGTGTGAAGCTTCCCAGTGCTCGTACAATGAGCCAACATACACTGTAGCGGTGACACTTGATCCGGAAGTTCCGGAAGGCCCTGGCGCATTCACGGTAACCCGCCGTTCTTCGGCCAGATCAGAGGGTGATGCGATCAATACGCGGTATGTTTCTGCCCTGAATGGCATCTCGTCCTCCAGGTCAAAGTAGCTGGATTCTGAGAAGTTTGACGCTTCTCATATCCTCCACGAGCCTGCTGGTCACTACGGATGCCGACTGCAATTGGGCGTTGGATGGGTAGGCGCAAGGACAGCTAAAAGCTGGGGAGACGAAGAAAGTGCCATTGTCGCCCGGTGAGCACTTGGTGCGGGTCGTCTCTATTGATGGCCTGGACAACTGGAAGACCTCTGTTACGGTTGGCCAATCGGGGCAAAAGTTCCTGGAGATTCCATTGTCAGGTGTGCGGCAGGCGCGACAGGAGAAGGAACAGAGGGAGGCTGCTGAACGTAAACGCGAGGAAGAGCGCAAACAGGAAGAGGCACGTAAGCAAGAGCAAGCGCGCAAGGAGGCAGATGCGCGAAAACAGGGACTCACCGCATCAGCAGATGCGCAGGATATTACAAGCAAGAGCGGCGTTGTTCAAGCATTGAATCTCTTATGGCAGAGAGCCGAAAGCTCAACCCACGCCACTATCAACGGGGATGATCTTGTCGTTCACAGCGAGAGATGCAGCCAAGAAAGACTCTCTCAATTGACTCAAGACCAGTCAGCACTTCGACTCTGGAGCAGGGCCGGGTTCACTAGGCTTGTTTATACCAACGATAGAGATCTGACCTTCACCCGTGCGTTGCCACCCGCCGAATCGACTGACGCTGAACGTCAACTATATGCAAAGAATTACGAAGCGCAATTGGTGGCAAAACAGCCCGGACTGTGGAAGGTCACGGTAGAAGGAAAACGCCTAGTCTTACATACACCTCTTGCTACAAAAGCAAACTTTTATAAAGCCGATTGGACGACTGCAAAAAGGGTGTGGATGGCTCTTAGGTTTACGGAGTTCCTTTACACCAACGATAAGGAAGTAGCCATATTGGTGCCTACCGCAGCGACCCAGTGATCGGCAACACTCTCGTCGCCACCTCTACAGGCTCCGCGCAAGCAGCATCATCGTTACTGGGCGTATTATGGCGTAAGTAGCAGACAAAGAGAACTTGGAGGAAGATGAAATGGGAGTTAATCGCAGGGAGCCCCCTGGACACGAAGGCGCTGTTCTCAGTCAGGCGCATGAAATGGACTCTACAGCCGGAGCCGCCGATCTCACTCGACGGCTGGCAAGCTATATGGTCGCGGCCCGGGACCAAAGTCTTCCGCCCAAGATATTAGTCGATGCCAAGCGTCATATTCTGGATACGCTGGCGGCGATGGTCTCTGGCGCGCGCCTAAAGCCTGGAGAGATGGCCATCAGCTTTGTCCGAACACAAGGTGGCATGCCTGAAGCATCCATCCTTACCACGGACATTAAAACATCCGCCATTAATGCCGCTTTAATAAACGGCATGTTCTCACATGCCGACGAGACCGACGACTACGAACTGGTAACCAAAACGCACCCCGGCACTTGTGTAGTTCCAGCGGCCTTTGCTATGGCAGAACGGGAAGACCGCTCGGGAATGGAGCTGATCCGGGCGGTTGCGCTAGGTTATGACCTTTGCTGCCGCTTTCTCATTGCCCTCGGACCAAATCTGGTTCGTGCCGCTCATAGGAGCGTTGAGGGGCCCAGCTCAACGATCGGCAGTATGGCGGCCGCAGCCTCATTGGCTCGCCTGGATGAAACAGGAATGCACTACGCACTTTCCTATGCGGCTCAGCAGGTCTCCGGCCTTTGGAGTTGGGTACGAGATTCAGACCATATAGAAAAGGCCTTTGACTTTACCGGCATGGGGTCCCGCAACGGCATTAGTGCCGTCGTCATGGTACAACATGGGTTTACCGGAGTACGCGATATCCTGACCGGCGAACACAACGTGCTGGATGCCCTTTCCACCAAGCCGCAGCCCGAAGAGATGGTGGCCGGCCTGGGCAGCGTGTTTTACGTGTCGGAAACGGCCATCAAGACCTTCTCTGTTGGCTATCCCATCCAGTCCGCTCTCGATGCATTCTTGACATTACGTCGAGAACATGGCTTGCGTGAGGAAAACGTCGAGCGTGTTGTAGTCCGCCTGCCGGAAGATGCAGCCCGCATCGTGAATAATCGGGCCATGCCGGACGTCAATTGCCAATACAATATCGCCGTGGCCCTGCTGGAGGGAGGCGTCTCGTTTGTTCATAGCCACTCGCAAGAGCATATGGCCGACCCGAAGGTCCGCGCTGTCATGGGACGCGTGCAGTTGGTGCCTGACCGTGAACTCATGGTTCCAGAAGCGCCGCGCAGCGCCTTGGTGGAGGTAACCCTTCGCGATGGCCGCAAGGTAACTCACTTTACCCGCTTTGCCCCCGGAACCAAACAGAATCCTCTGGATACAAAACAGGTAAATGCAAAGGCCCGGGAGCTGATGACGCCTGTACTGGGGACTAAGCGGACGGAGGCAGTGATTGAGCGTGTAACCGCCCTGGAGGAAGTACGTAGTATGCGTGAGCTGATCCGCTCGCTTCTGACAGTGTGAAGCGACAGGCTCGCTGCCATTCAGCTTGGGAATATATTGAAAACGGCGCCCCAGATGTAGCAGCGAGGCGCCGTCCTTTTGATACGGAGTGGCTGTCGTTAACTCAAGGACTTTCGCTGCTCGTATCGTTCACTATCGGGCATTTCTTTGATGAGTTGAGGAGCATCGAGCAAAAGCTGCATCAACACCCTGGCTCCTTCTTTATAGGTGCGGGCGCAGTTAGGCTCAGGTGCGCTGAGGTAGCGGGCAAACGGCCGCAGTATGCGGCAATAATAACTGCCAAGCTGGCTGTTAAACCGGTCATGAAGGATGCGAATAAGGTAGCTATAGTCGGAGACATCCACCTTGGGATCGGTTCGTCCGTAGATGTAGGAGATCAGCATGATGCCTGCTTCAACTACACCACAGCGATCTCTATAGCCGCCACCACCGCCCTGAAAACCACTTGCGACCCTTAAGACCTCCTCACGCAGCTGGATATTCAAAACGTCGGCGCAGGCGCGGAGCGATGCCTCCGAGCAGTGATAACCTTGCAGGCGATAGCTTTCGCATCTATCTGCGGCTGACTTCAATATCTCTTCCAATAAAATGCTCCTTCCGGACTTCCGTGTTAGACATAGCCACTATTCGTCGCAAACGCGACCGTCAACCGATGCGGCAAAGTTTAGAACCTGACGTGAACAGAGCGCCGGCTTGATGTAGTGGATCATGTGGTACGGAGTCGGCAGATGCAGGAAGCGTATGTTCCGCACATGTTTCTGCAGCACCGCTTTCTGCTCCTGGTTGGCGATAGCGCCACCCGAGGGATAGAGGCAAAGGACCGGTGCCTCCACCTTCGAGAGAAACGGAGTCACATCGGTGCCCAAGGCGAATTCCGCCATGCGCGCCAACATCTCGACTCCGGCGGCGGCGACATTCTCGTTATACCAGTTAAGAAATCCGGTGGGCATATCCGGTGGAAAGCGTGTGCTGGTATTGGTCCGCTTCAGCCACGGTTCCGGACCCATTTGCCGCACTGCTTCGGGCCATGAAGCGTAGCCACACGCGTAGTCCTTACGGGCTCCCTCGCTGAAGAACACCGGCGCTGAGACGAGCGAGAGAGAGCGCACCAGCTTCGGGTAAGCGCCCGCGAATGCCAACCCGAGAATGCCTCCAATGGACTCGCCGCAGTAGTGCACCGGTTGGCCACCCAAGAGGCTGACAATCGCATGAATGTCGCCGACATACTCCTCGGGGTTCAGGCCAGTGGCGAAATCAAAGTTCTTGCCCGAACGGCCGAGCCCCCGAAGGTCCGGACGAACCACTTTGAAATATCGGCACAGGTAAGGTACCCACTGAAACCAGAACTGCGAAGACCGTCCGTACCCGTGCTGCAGGATGAGAAAAGGTGCGTTTGACCAGGGATCAGTAAAATCGTCGATCTCGTAATAAAGATCCGGCTTTGCCGGCCGTTGCACGAAAGGCATTGTCTTCCCTTTCTTTGCCGGTGAGCATGCTCACCACGCCTTTGTAGTAATCACCTGCCGTCCCGTTCCGAAACTGCGATTGCGCCTAGCTATGCGCTACCAAACGCTTGTCCTCAACGAACTTCAGTTCCTGGCTCTGACCGTTTGGGAAGAATAGCCCGACCGTCGGATCACCTTGTGGCTCCCATCCGCTGCTGGTTCGCAGCATGGGAGAATCATGTCCGGGATAGAGCTTGTCAGCACCGGACGTAAGCTTCTCCAGGGACTTGATAAAAGCCTGGGCGCTCCATAACGATTTCGGCCCGGAGCTTGCAGGAACAGTCGGCACGTCTCCTTGCAGCTCCCAACGGTTCTTCAAAGCATCTCCGCAGATGACGATACGGTCCATCTTGAGAGCGATTGACCCTGGAGTGTGACCGGGAACATGGATGATCCGCAGGCCGGGTTTCAGTTCGCAGTCCTCGGTGATCACGCGTAACTTTGCGTGCTCTTTGATGGCTTTGCAGCGAAAGGCGAGCTCAGACACTGGGCCGTGAGCGGAGAGCGCCCATTCCAAGTCACTTGCGTGAACCACAATTTCAGATCCGATAAAATAGTCCCAATTAGAGGCGTGGTCGAAGTGCAGATGGCTGAGGATAACGGTACTGATGTTTGCCGGCGAGATGCCGCGCTCTTTCAACTTCGGAAGCAGTGACGAGCGCTGGTTAGTAGCGCCCGTATCAAACAATATCTTTTCTCCCGTTTCTGTCGTCACCAGGTAAATCGCACCCCATCCCAAAGCGCCGCGACTTGTCCATCCCGGAAAGCCGCCAAGTATCGTGTCGATTGCAATCATATTTGCCCCCGTATCAACCTGCGTCGGTTCTGAATATCATTCATGCCTTACCCGCCGCGGCGGCCGCCTTGGTTTGTTGGACGGCGCTGATTGGGTGTCTGGTCATGGTCATAACCAGCACAGCTCCAAGCAAGGCAAGGGCAGCGGCAGGAATATAGGCGCCGTTGAAGCTATGCGTGGCTTTCACTATGTATCCAGTAATGATCGGCGCCGCCACGCCGAAGGAGTTGCTGGTGAAGTAAAGCATCCCGAAAGCCGTACCCGTAATCTTAGGGTCCTGGATCAGGTCGTTGGTTAAAGCAGCGTTCAGAGCGCCCACCGCTGCGGTGCACCCCATGACGATGCTGATGATGGCGACGATCAGCAGTTCACTATCGAGCACCCTTATCAGCATGATGATGATCATGACGGCAAAGAAGGTGGCAACGTGCACCCGCCGTTTACCTGCCTTAACAGCTTCCGGGGTTAGGAGACGGTCACTCAACTTGCCTAGAGCAATTTCCATGCCTGCCGCAACCAGATTGGGGATTGCGGTCAAGATGCCGGCCTTCATCAGATTCATTCCGCGAGAGACCAGATACATGGGGAGCCAGGCCATAAAAAGATAGTTCGTGTAATTCATGCAGCCCTGGGCCAGGCACACTCCCCAGATGCTCTTTTGGCGAACTAAGACTTTCACCGAACTCCAGGCATTCGGCTTATCACCAGCGGCGTCGGGCGAGGCGGTTGGCCCGCTGCTGCCCTGACGGGTTTCCAATATCAGCTTCCGCTCTTCCGCGGACAACCACGAACACTCCTCGGGCTGCCGAAACCATTTTGCCCAGGACAACACCCAGAGAAATCCGGGGATCGCAGTAGCGACAAATGACCAGCGCCAGCCGAAGTGCACCACTGCCCAGGCGACTAAAGGCGTCCCCAGCGCTACGGCAACCGCCATGCCAGAGTGGTATACGCTGGTGGCGTAAGCGCGTTCTTTTGACGGGAACCAGGTGCGAACAGTCTTGTTACAAACGGGAAATGTCGTGGCCTCGCCTATTCCCAAGCCCAGGCGAGCCAGGATCATTGTCGTCAGGTTCGTCACCATGCCGGTAAATACAGTTGCCAGCGACCACAAAGAGACTGCGACGGTTGCCACCAGGCGCGCGCCGAATCTATCTAACAAGATCCCGCTAGGGATCAGGAAGATGATGTAGGTCCACAGGTAGGCCGAGAATACCCATCCCAGCGTTGCGGCATCCCAGTGAAATTGCTTTGAGATGGCGGGTGCGGCGATCGATATATTGACCCGGTCAAGATATGCGATCACCATCTGGGTGAAGAGCAACAACATGACATAGTTTCGTCTGCGGGGAATGCGCGAGGGGGTTGAGGTATTCATTGCGCCTAGACTCCTTCTTCTGTTTGCGAGCGGCTCGTAAACGAGTACCGCGGCGAATTCTCTGGGCCCGTTCCGTTATTGACTTCTAACTGCTTTCAATCCAGGCAGTTGGGCGCATTTATCGTGTGTAACCCATTGCCCGATCTTTGTCGCGCTGCCCTGCCGGCCGCCGGGCGGAGTCGCCATAGCCACCACCGCCAGGCAAGCGCAACAATACACGATCTTTTCGGCGGAGAATATAGTCCTGCCGATTGTCCACCGATACGCCATTGATTTGAACGTCCCCAAGTCCGCCGTCGGCGCCGCCTCCGAGTCCGGGAGCGGAAAACTTCGTCCTTTCTGCCACAAAGGCGGCCGAGACGGGACCGGTTGTAATTTCCATCAGCACATCCTGTCCGAGTCCGCCGCGGAATTCTCCGTCGCCGCCTGAATCAGGACGTAGGCGTTTGTAGTGGAAGAACACCGGACTGCTGCGCTCCGCTACCTCCACGGGTGTACAGGCGAGGTTGCTCGGCCAGGAAAGGCAGCTCACGCCATCCAGAGTCGGGCGCGCACCGGTGCCGCCGTTGAAGAACATGATCGATGCAAAGGGTTTCCCGTCCGGGCCGATGCCCGAGAGATTGATATTCCACAGAGGCGATGTACCGGCCATGACCTGATCAGGGCACACCTGGTGCAAGGCGCCAAATACAAGACTGGGAACGAAATGGCCCGTGGCTGCCCGTCCGCCTACCGAAGCGGGGAATCTGGGATTAAGGATGCAACCCTCAGGAGCCTTGACGATGATCGGCCGGAACATCCCCTGATTGTTCGGCAGGTTGGGCAGCAGGGCCGCTTTAACCGCATAGGCCGTCATTGCAAATGTATAGGTATATGGACAATTGATAGCTCGCAACTGCTGTGGCGAGCTGCCCTCAAAGTCGGCCTCGATCTCTTCGTCACGAACACTGAGCGCGATCTTAAACTTGAAAGGCTCCGCCAGCCCATCGGTACTCATTTCATAATGGTAGGTGCCGTTTGGAACCGCATGGATTGCAGCGCGCATCGCCTTTTCGGAACGTACGAAGAGTTCGTCTGCCAGAGCGCGCAAGCTGGCAAGCCCGTTCGCCTCAAGCATTCCGAGAAGCCGCGACTCCATCATGTGGAGCGCTCCAACTTGAGCCCAGATGTCGCCGATGGTCTGATCGGGAGTGCGAACATTCGTACGGATCAGCTTGACAAGTGTCTCGTCGGCAACTCCCTTCCGCATCAGGTGCATGGGAGGAATATGAAATCCCTCTTCAAACAGCTCTCGCGATGCCACCGACCGGATACGGCCTCCGATATCGGGCATATGGGAGGTCGTCGCGGCGAAGGCCACGAGTTTCTCGCCGCGGAAGAGAGGTTTCACCACCGTGACATCGTTGAGGTGGCCGGTGCCGATCCAGGGATTGTTGGTGATGAGAACGTCCCCGTCGCGCATGTCGTGTGCGCCGATATGCGTCAGGAAATGCCGGACTGTGGCCGGCAGCGTACAGATGAAGGAAGGAATACTGCTTGCGTTCTGCGCCAGCAGATTCCCGGCCTCGTCCGTCAGAACGCAACTGAAATCATTCGCCTCATTGGAGAGGGTCGAAAACGAAGTGCGGACAATAACCTTCGCGGCCTCGTCGACGATGGAGATAAGCCTGGTCCAATACAGCTCGAGCATTACCGGATCTATATTGCCCATGATCGAATCCTGACCGCTCCCTTCAAACCAGCGACACAGCAATACTGTGCGACGGCAACACGGTGCATGTTCCAGTAGGGCCGACGACAAGCGTAGATCCGCTCTCCTCGATGATCGCCGGGCCCTTCAAAACGGTTCCCGGAGTGAGTCGCGAGCGGTCGTAGACCGCAGTCCTGGTAAACCCACAGCGCTCGGGGAAAAACACTTCGCGATGCCCCTTGAGCGGATCACCGGCTTCAGCCATCCTGCGCAGGGCCGTCTCACGTTCCCTCATCTCCCGAGCGACCGACACGCGAGCATGAATGAACTCGATGGGCACCGATGGGGGATGGCGAGCGAACCTCTCTTTGTATGCAGCGACGAAGGCATTCTTCAAGGCCAGCTCGACGTCTTCCGGGGCGCCACTGTCGTAGGGACCAGGCGGCAGCGAGATGACAAGGTCGAATCCCTGGCCTACGCAGCGAGCATCGGCAAAGCGGCGTACCGTGAGAAGCCTTCCCTGGTCGCCACCGTCGTCGAGGACCCCTCGCGCTTCCTGCTCCAGCCGGCAATATACCTCTTCCAGAGCCCGCCAGTCTCGCCTGTCAAGGCGCATTCCGACCGTTGCCACGCGGTCGACGCGTGCAGGCGCAACCAATAGCCCGGCCGCTGAGGCCACACCCGCCGAGGGTGGACAGATGATCTGCTTCAATCCCAGCTTTTTCCCTATGTAGAAACCATGGGCCGGGCCGCCGCCGCCGGTGCAGAGAAGGCTATAGTTTCGCGGGTCGCGCCCTCGCTCCGCGATGTGGACGCGCGCGGCATTCGCCATATTCTCGTCGACAAGGTCGTGGATTCCCCAAGCGACCTGCAGCGCAGGAAGGTGGAGTCGGTCCGCCAGACGGGCGATGCTGTCCTGAGCTGCGGCTTTATCGATTGCCATCGACCCGCCGGCAAAGAAGTCAGGATTGAGATAGCCCAGCAGGAAATTGGCGTCTGTAACCGTGGCGTTGGATCCGCCAAGCCCGTAGGAGGCCGGTCCGGGCTGGGCGCCGGCACTCTCAGGCCCAACCTTCAGCAAACCAATCTCGTCCAGGTGTGCGATGCTTCCGCCGCCGGCGCCGATCTCGATGAGTTCGATGCTGGAGATCCTAATGGGCAGGCCGCTTCCCTCGGCAAATCGTTTCTGTCGCGCGGTCTCGAACGAATAGGTAATAAGGGGCTCACCGTGGTCGATCAGGCTTAATTTCGCTGTTGTTCCGCCCATATCAAATGCCAGGAGATTATTCTCGTTCTCCTGGCGGCCGAAGAACGCGGCTACCAAGGCGCCAGCGGCCGGCCCCGATTCCAGCAGAGCTACAGGCACCCGCTTGGCCTCTTCCAGGTGGGTAAGCCCTCCATTGGATAACATCAGGAACAGCGGCGCCTCGATACCCAAAGCCCTGATTTCGTGAGCCATCCTGTCAAGGTAACGGTGTGCGAGTGGTCTTACGTAAGCATTGACGACTGTAGTCGAGGCGCGCTCGTATTCGCGGATCTCCCGCACGACCTCGTGTGAGGTCGTGACCAGCACTCCCGGCGCTGCGGCGGCGATAATATGCGCCGCTTCCTGCTCGTGTTTCGGATTTCGGTAAGCATGCAGGAAGACGACGGCAATTGAAGTAACTCCTTGCACGACAAGAGAGCGCGCTGCCTCTTCAACCTGGAACCGGTCGAGCGCTTTCAGGACACTTCCATCGGCACAGATGCGCTCATCGACCTCCATGCGCAGATGGCGGGGAACCAACGGCACAGGGTTCTCAATGTTCAGATCGTAAAGCTCGTACTTTCGCTCGCGTCCGATCTCCAGCGTGTCACGGAATCCGCAGGTTGTAATAAGGCCGGTGGGAGCACCCTTGCGTTCGATCAACGCGTTAGTGAACAGGGTGGTCGCGTGTACTACGCGCTCGAACTCGCGGAGGAGCAAGTGATGCTTCTCAAGAAGACGCCTGGTTCCGAGAATTACAGCGCGCTCAGGTTCATCGTCCGTCGTAAGGATCTTATAGTCGTACTGGCAGCCCGTCGTACTGTCATGAACAACGATGTCGGTAAACGTCCCGCCTATATCAATGCCTAATGAATATCGTCCCACACCCACACCCCAATGGTTGCTCGAACCGTCACGCTAGACCAAATGTGCTCCGGCAGAGTAGCCTCGCCGAAATCAGTTACTCCTTCAGCCTTGCCCGTGGCAGTCGCCTACCACAACCGAAGCAGCTTCCACCAAATGCCACCGACAACCAGATAGATTCCTAAGTACAGAAGAGAAACAACAAACCCAATTCTCCACCACGCTTTGGCCTCGACGTATCCTGCCGAGAAATATATGGGTGCCGGCGCAGTGCCGTACGGCGTCAATATGGCGCACACGCTCGATAAGTATGCGAGGACCAAAGCGACAAGATACTTCGGCACGCCAGCCGCGGCCGCCACGGTTATCAGCACCATATAAAGCGCAACCACGTGGGACGTCATTCCGGCAAAGCCGTAGTGCGAATAAAAGTAAAGCACCGCTACCAGCAGCAACGTGAGATACCAAGGTATGCCCGTGATGTGGGCTGCCACGGACTTAGCAAACCAGCTCATGAATCCTAACTTGACCAGACAATCCGCCAGCCCGATCATTCCTCCCAGCCAGATAAACGTGTCCCAAGCGCCTTTTTCCTCGAGTGCGTCATGCCAGTCAATGATCCGGGTTAGCAGCAACACCGTCAGACCCAGCAGGCCAACCAGGGTTGCGTCGATCTTGGTGTAAAGACCGGTGGCCCACAACGCAAGCATGCCGAGGAATATGCAGCCGAGAATGATCTCGTTGCGGGTAATCGGTCCGATCTTCTTCAATTCTTCCGCGGCGAGAGCCTTGGCCTGTGGAGTCTTCTTCAACTCCGGTGGTTCATAGTGATAGAGGAACCACGGGATCACGAGCAGAGCGGCGATTCCGGGAACAATTCCCGCCAATGCCCACATCGCCCAACTGATCTCTATTCCCAAAGCTTTTCGCGCAAACTCGGCGATTAGACCATTCGAGACCATGGCCGTCATGAAAATGGCCGATGTCACACAGCCGGCGTAGTAAGAGCACGGAATGAGGAATGATCCGATACGCCTGGCAGTCGGACCTGGATGTGAATCGAAAGAAACAACCAGGCTCTTCACGATGGGGAACATGATTCCGCCGCCCCTTGCTGTATTGGAGGGCAATGCCGGCGATAGGATCAGGTCGGTCGCAGATATCACGTACGCGAGCTTCAGGGAGCTGTCGCCAAAGGCGCGCGTCAATACCAGGGCTATCCTCCGGCCGAGTCCGGTCTTCAGGAATCCCCGTGCGAACAGAAACGCAATGAAAACCAGCCAAAGCGTGGGATTACCCCAAGCAGCCAAAGCATCCTTCAGCGTTATCAACCTGACGGCAATTGCGAATACGGTGCTCATCAACACGACAGCCGCGGTTGGATAGGGGGTCAACATCAGCCCCAATACAGTGCCGACAAATAGCGCGAAGAAATGCCACGCCGCAATCGTAAGGCCCGGCGGAACGGGCAAGATCCACAACAGTACGGTGATGAGAACGCAGATGCCGGCTCTGATTAGTTTGCTTTGGTGGGGCTCCTTTTGGCAGGTGCCACCGCGCTGGCCAAGCTCCGGCTCACGTGACGGTGCCATGGATTCTTGCGCAGAGACTGGTGTGTCTGGGAGAGTGGCAGGCATGAAGAATACCCCTTGGCCAAGGAATACGGCACAATATCACGGCTAAAATGTGTCAGCAATACGGAAAACTACGGTTTTAGTCTTATTTGCCGGCCGTGAGTGACCATAAAACACAGCCAATCGGGTATTATGCGCGGAGTTGCGCTGATCCGAATCGACTGATCAGGTCCCATGTGGTATCTTGCTTTCCCGAAAGGAAGTGGTGCTGGCGGCAGTCCTGCATTCTTGTAATCCACTCGCTAATCAGCGCTGGGAGGGAAACATTGAATAGGGTTCTTATGAGCAAAGGAGCGCGCACCATCGTTGAGGTGTGCGCCGGGGTCAAGCCAGGCGAGCACGCGGTAATCGTCACCGAGGCGTGCATGCTGAGCATGGCGGAAGCAATCGCAGCGGCAGTATTCGCAGTCGGAGCGGAACCGGTGATCACGATTATTGCGCCGCGCAAATCCGATGGCCAGGAGCCGCCAGACACAGTGGCGGCCGCCATGAAGGCCAGCAACGTCTTTTTCAATGTGGTGGACAAGTCGATCACTCACACCAAGGCGACGCGGGATGCGGCGGCGGCAGGCTCACGGGGCATGATGATGACCGCGTTCACGGAAGAAATGCTAATGGGAGGCGGTATCGAGGCGGATTTTCGCGCGATTGCCCCGCAATGCAATGCGGTCGCTCAAGCGATGGCGGGCGCTGAGCTGATTCACCTGACATCGCCCGGAGGAACGGATCTCAGGCTGTCCGCTAAAGGCCGGCGCGGCAATGCACTTACTTGCTTGATCGCGCCCGGACAGTTCACTACCGTCCCCACGATCGAGGCCAACGTCTCGCCCGTTGAAGGGTCGGCTGAGGGAATCATCGTCGCCGATGCCAGCGTGCCCTATATCGGCATAGGGCTGCTGAGTGAACCGATCAAGGCATCGGTGGAAAAGGGCGTAATCGTATCCATTAAAGGCGGCGCGCAGGCCAGTGCCCTGGCGTCCAATCTTGCGTCCAAGAATGATCCTAATGTGTACAACGTAGCCGAGCTTGGCATCGGACTGAACCCGAAGTGCCGCTTCATTGGCGCGATGCTAGAAGATGAAGGTGTGTACGGGTCAGTGCATATCGGTATCGGAACAAACATTACCCTCGGCGGACATATCAAAGCGGCTTGCCACTATGATCTGATCATGACCGACGCGAACGTGATCGCCGATGGCCGGACTGTGCTTAAGGCGGGCCACGTCGCCCTGTAACTCGGCGGGGCTGGTTTCGTGCTGGCCGTGATCAGATAGTAGAGCGAAGC
>JBEKQR010000057.1:0-14796 GCA_049519515.1 Candidatus Korobacteraceae bacterium | reverse complement strand
GCGCCCCCGGATCGAGGCCAGTAGTGGGCTCGTCCAGCAGCAGCACCGAGGGATGGTGGAGCAGTCCCTTGGCCAGCTCCAGGCGGCGCTGCATGCCGCCGGAAAAGGTTTCGGCGCGGTCGCGCGCGCGATCGGCCAGCCCCACCCGGTTCAACATCTCCAGCACGCGATGCTTCAGCGCGGCGCCGCGCAGCCCGTAGAGATGTCCCACGTGGCGCAGGTTCTCCGCTGCGGTAAGCTTGAGGTCAATGCTGCGCGCCTGGAAAACCACTCCGATATGCCGCCGCAGCCCGGCCGGATCGCTCACCGCGTCGTGCCCCATGACGATTGCCCGTCCTGCCGAGGGAAGCATCAGGGTCGAAAGGATGCGAAACATCGTCGTCTTGCCGCTGCCGTTTGGCCCCAGCAAGCCGAATATCTCCGCCGCCTGCACCGCAAACGACACTCCGTTGAGCGCGGGGCGGCCATCGTAGTCGTGGCGCAGCTCCTCAACCTTGATTACTGCCGCGCCCTGCGCCGCCGAACGCTCCGTCAATTCCAGCTCGCTTCTCGAATTTTCAGCACTCGCCCTGTGCAATGCCTGTTCTCCAGTGGAGATTGCAAACCAGTTCGTGGCCCTAAACGTACAGGATAAGACCCAATGCCGATCGACCAGGGCCGATTAGGAGTCGATGTAAACCCGTACCCCAAGGTTTGGTATCAGGGCACGGCTTCAGCCGTGCCGAAATGGCTTTTTTGATTTAAGGGCTTCAGCCCCTGAGCTACGTCAATTCCTAATCTGATTCCCAAAGCAAGCTTTCCTCAGGGGCTGAAGCCCGCATCATTATTGGCTTTGAACGGCATGGCTAAAGCCATGCCCTGATACAAAGCCCTGAGAGGAAAGCGAATTTTTGATTTCCTTAATAACTTACGAATTTTCGATTCACCACTCTAATAGCTCACGCTATTGATCATCATAAGCGCGAACAGCAGCGGCAGATAAAGCACTGTTGCCTGCAGCAGTTGCCGCGCCATGGCCTTCGCCTGCGGCTGTGAGGGAGCGAACCGCGCCCGCCAGATGCGCAGGCAGAACCAGAACAGCGCGAGTCCCAGCGCCAGGGCGCCGAGAAAATAGAAGCGCCCGGAGATTCCCATCAGGAACGGCGCCACCGTCACCGGAATCAGCCCCAGGCCGTACACAACAATGGCCTGCGCCGTCGAAACCCCGGAAGGCTCGACCACCGGCAGCATGCGTATGCCGGCGCGCTCGTAGTCTTCGCGGTAGAGCAAGGCTATGGCGTGAAAATGCGGGAACTGCCAGAAGAACAGGATGGCGAACAGCGCGAACGCCTCCCACTCCAGGCGGCCGCGAATGGCCGTCCAGCCCAGCACCGGCGGCATCGCTCCCGGAAATGCGCCCACGAAGGTGCACAAAGGCGAAACCTTCTTGAGCGGCGTGTAGGCCACCAGATAAACAACCGAGGTCGCCAGGGTGAGCGCCGCCGTCAGCAGGTTGGTGGCCAGCGCCAGGTAAACGGTTCCGCCCAGGATCATGGCGGTGGCGATGGCCGTGGCCTGCGCCACTCCCAGGCTGCGCGTCACCAGCGGACGCAGCGCCGTGCGCCGCATGAGCGCGTCGCTGTCCCGCTCAACCACTTCGTTCATCGCCGCCGTGCCGCCGGAGACCAACCCGATCCCCAGCAGCGCGTGCAGCAGCATCCAGGAAAGCGAACTCACCCCTGATTTGGCCGCGCCCAGGTAGAAGCCGCACCAGGCCGACATGATGATCAGCGTCGTAACCCGCGCCTTGATTAACTCCGCATAATCTCTAACCATGGCGCCGCCGCGCGCGACTGCCAAGGATTCCGCGCCAGGCTGGGGCGGCAGGATCTGGGTCACTGAACTCATGCGGCCACCGCCTCGTTGCTAGTGCTTGCCAATCGTTCCTCCGTCGCCGTATATCTGCGGGATTGAATCGCCAGGATTACCCCGGTTGAATTGCAAGCTCGGATTGGTCACGGTTCTTGGCTCCAGGCAATACAAGAGATTTTCCCGTGAGAGTTTCTCGCTGGCGCCGCCGGCTTTGCTTCTGCTGCTGAGGTGGACTCTGCCGCCGGACCGTCCGCCGCGAGTATGGAGGACCCGGACAGAAATACTCGATACAAAAGAGGAGATGCCGTTTACTACCAATTGGTTACAGAAGAATTACCCAATTTGCTTAGATGCTTCCCACTTTGGACCGGAAATAAGCGGCGATGTTATGGTAGCGCCGGCGCCCTCGCCGGCGGGGTGTGCCCGCGATTACGTGATTAAAGGACCGCCGCCGGGGGCTGGTGCCCCATATCTGCGCGCCTTTCGCAGATGTGGGAACCCGACCCACCGCCAGGGGCGGCGGCGCTACCCGCAACCACGGCGCTTGGATGGGTGCCTTATCTCTTTGCCCCTAAAACGGCGCGTAGCGCGTCCACCGCCAACTGGGCCGCGTGATGCGAGGCGGCGGGCAATCCGCCCAGCGACTCGATTATGGCCTGGCGCGGGATGGCGAGCGCCTCGGCCACCGGCTTGGCCTGCGCCATTTCCGTAAGCCGCGAGGCGCAGGCGATGGCCGGGACGCACCCTTTGGCGCGAAAGCTGATCGCGGCAATGATGCCTTGCTCGATCCTCACGCTCAACTCCAGGATGTCGCCGCAAGCGGGATTCTCGATGGTGGCGCTGGAGGTGGCCTGCGGCAGTTCGCCACTGTTGCGCGGATGCTCGAAATGGTCCAGAACAAGAGCTGAGTACATGGGAAAAGTTGCTTTTATAGCGCTGGCCGGGTGCCCCATCCTACGCCCGTATTTGGCGTAGGGTGGGGTAGTTTTTTAGGTGAAGTGGTTTTGAAAACCCCACCCGAGCAAAAGAAGCTCGGATGGGGCACCCACCACGGTTTTGGGTGCCCCACCCTTACCGCCCGCTTTTTGGGCGGCAGGGCGGGGATTTTCGGTTCCCTGAAATACATTCAACCACAAACCGGGAAGAGGCACTCTGGTGCCTTCAAATCCCGGACCCCGGCATATATGATTCAACGCGATACACCCCGAAATCCAGCCGTTTAAAATTCATCCTTGCGGAGATTCCCTATGTCCAAGGCTGTGGCCTGTATGCTCGCAACGGCTCTATTGCTCCTTGTCCTGCCTGCCCAGGCCGGAGAGCTCTCGGACAACCTCCTGCTTTCCAGCGCCTGGTGTACATTTAAGTACAACAAGGTGACGGGCTACTCTAACACCACGCGCATCGTTTTCAACCGTAATGGCACCTACAGCAAAGGCGGACGCGCCGAGGGCTACTCCAGCGGCCGGGGCGGCAGCATGGCCAGCCAGCGCAATTCCGGAGGCGGGGGACGCTGGAAGGTTGTGAATGGCGATCTCTACATCTCCGAGGGCTTCGGACAACCGCAGCCGGTGCAGTCCATGCTCAAGCGCAATAATAGGGGCTACCCGATCATTGTGGCCGACGGGGTCGAATACTCGCAGTGCAAGTGAGCTGCGCGATCGGTCGCTTTTAACCGGGACAAAGGGATTCCAGAATTTATGAAGCGGGTAGTTGCGGCGCTCTTGCTACGCGGGGTTCCGGATGCGCTTGGTGTTTGCGAGCCGGCATGGAGCGGGGCCGCCGGCGCGCCCGGCACTGGAGCGATTGGCCGGGGCGAGGTGCTGATTTGCCAGCGCCAGACGGACCAGTTCATGCCTCTGAAATGGGAGTTCCCCGGCGGCAAGATCGAGCCCGGAGAATCGCCCGAGATGGCGCTGCGGCGCGAGTTGCAGGAAGAACTCGGCATCCAGGCGGAAATCGGGCGCAACGTGACCACCCTGCGGCACGTCTACCCGAACGGCGGCGAGCTGGAACTGCAATTCTTCGTCGTGGAAAAATTCGCCGGAGAGATCACAAACTTCATCTTCCACGACGTGCGCTGGGAAAAGCTGGAGAACCTGCCGCAATATGAATTTCTGGAAGCGGACCGGCTGCTGGTCCGCGATCTCGCCGCCGGAAAAGCGCTTTAGGGGTCATTCTGATGTAGCGCTGGCCTCCAGGCCGGCTGTCCTGGCGGCGTCCACGCCGGCAGCAAACGTGCGCGGGCCAGAGGCCCCCGCGACAGCCGGTCTGGAGACCAGCGCTACGTTTCTATAGGGCGCTCCGTGTTTTATCCTGTAACAGCCAATTAAAGACAAGTTTCAAGGTTTCAGAGTTTCGAGACATTCTTTGCAGCCTTGCTGTTCTTGCGCTTGTAAGATGGATGGGAAATTCGGCGAAGCCTTGAAACCCTGAAACTTTAAACCCCTTCCCGGCAACTGGGAGCTAAACGTTCGAGAACTGAGGACCGGAAATGACCGAGCGCCTCTACTACGAAAACTCATTCCTCTTCGATTTCGTCGCTGCCCTGCTGCAGGTTTGCCGGCTGGACGATGGCCGCACCGCCCTGGTTCTGGATCGCACGGCCTTTTATCCCACCAGCGGCGGGCAGACCTTCGATACCGGGTGGATCGAATTGCAGGATTTGGACCATCCGCAGATGAATTCTAAGCTGCGCGTCAGCGAGGTTCTGGAGGATGAGGCAAGCGGCCAGGTGTTGCACGTGATCGATGGCGTTTCGCATCTGCCTGTTTCTGGATCTGGCGGCGGAGAAATGCCGGGGGCGGTGCGAGTTCGCGGCTTTATCGACCTGGAGCGGCGGCGCGATCACTTGCAGCAGCACTCCGGCCAGCATCTGCTTTCCGCCGCCTTTGTCGAGCTGTTCGGGATGGAGACCGTCTCCTTTCACATGGGCGAGGAGAGTTGCACTATCGATCTGGACGGCAAGACGCTCTCCCCGGACCAGGTACGCCGCGCCGAGCAGCGCGCCAACGAGATAATCTTCGAAGACCGCGCGGTCAACGTGCGGTTCGTCACCCGTGAAGAGGCGGGCGGGTTGGGACTGCGTAAACTTCCGCCCGAGGGCCGCGAGCGGCTGCGCGTGGTCGGCGTCGCCAATTACGATCTTTGCGCCTGCGGCGGCACGCACGTGCGCAGCACCGGGCAGGTGGGGGCGGTTCTGCTGCGCAAAGTGGAGAAGGTGAAGCAAGGCGTGCGCGTGGAGTTCGTCTGCGGCGAGCGGGCGTTGCGCCATGCGCGCCAGGACTATGAAGCGCTGAGCGAAGCGGCGGGTCTGTATTCGGCGCATCTCTGGTCGGTGCCGGAGCAGGTGCGCAAGTCGCTGGACGAGCTCAAGGCAGCGGGTAAGATCCAGCACAAGCTGTTGGAGGAGGTGGCCGAACTTCGCGCCGCCTCCATGCTGGCCGAAACCGAGCCGGTGAATGGGATCAGGATTGTGGCGCGGCTCTTGCCTGACCGCGACCTGGCATTCACCAAGATGCTGGCGCAAAAGATCGCCGCAGCGCCCTCCGCAGCCGCGCTGCTCGGCTGCGCCGCCGGCCAGCCTGCGATTGTCTTTGCCCAGTCGCGCGGCGGGCCGTTCGATATGGGCGCGCTGATGAAGCAGGAGATGACGCGCCTGGGCAGCCGCGGCGGAGGCTCGCGCGAGCTGGCGCAGGGCGGGGTGGCATCGGCGGAGCAGGCGCAGGATGCCATTGAGCGCGCAAAAGCCGCTATACTGCAGGGATTAGGGAATTTCTGATTTCTGATTTTTGATTGTTGATTTACAAGAAGACACTTTTTGTCTTTCAAACTGAAATCAAAAATCGAAAATCAAAAATCGAAAAATAAAAATGTGAGATAAGGCAGCTAGCTTGGACCAAGGCCTCATTCTCATCACGTTGCTGATCAAGCTGGGCGTTTCCGCCGCGGTCAGCAGTGTGCTTTCCCGCGGGCGGCGCTTCCGCGTGCTGCTGTTTCGCGAGGAGCGCACTGTTTCCGAGAGCCTGGAGATGGTGCTGCTGATCGGCATCCCGTTCGCGCTCGGGGTGGTGGTTCGCGCCAAGGTCCGCAACTTCATGGCTGCCGACCTGGCCCTGGAGAGCGCCATCCTGATGGGCATCATCACCGGACGTTGCGGCGGCACGGTGGGAGGACTGCTGGTTTCTTTGCCCTCTCTCTTCCTGCACGAGTGGGGCAATTTGCCGCTCAACGTCGGCACCGGGCTGGCGGCCGGCTTCCTGCGCAACCTGGCGCAGGACAGGGAAGCCATCTGGTCTTTCTCGCCGCTGCTGGACTTGAGCATCTATCGCTGGATCAGGCGCACCATCCGCAAATCGTTCATAGATTGGCAGACCTCGTTTTTCTTCATGATTCTCGGTGTTGCCTTCCTGCGAGACGAGCTGAGGGAAATCTTCGGCAGGCGCGTCTACGGGCTGGACAGCCCCAACTGGCTGATTACCGCCGCCATCTATCTCACCTCGGTAATGTGCGTGGCTATCGCGCTGAAGGTGCTCAACAACGTGCGCATCGAGATGAAGCTGGAGGAGCAGAAGCGTCTGTTGCTGCAGGCGCGCATGGAGGCCCTGCAGAGCCAGATTAACCCGCACTTCCTGTTCAACACGCTGAACACCGTTTCTTCCCTGGTGCGCTTCAACCCCGACAAGGCGCGCGAGGTGATAGTCAAGCTCTCCAGCATCCTGCGCCGCCTGCTGCGCACCAGCGACTCGTTCGTGCAGCTCAAGGACGAGCTGGAGTTCATAGACGACTATCTCGACATCGAGGTCGTGCGCTTCGGCCCGGAAAAACTGCGCATCCAGATGGAAGTGCAGGCTGAAACCCTGGGGGTGGCCGTGCCCAGCGTCATCCTCCAGCCGCTGGTGGAAAACTCCATCAAGCACGGCCTGTCGGCCAAGATCGACGGCGGCACCATCACCCTGCGGGCGCGCCTGGACGCCCCGGCAGGCGCAAAGGCGTCGTCTGCCGGGGACCCCGGTGGGCTGCTGGTGATCGAGGTGGAGGACGACGGCGTCGGCATGGAGGGCGCCAGCCATGGCGGCACCGGAATCGGCCTGGCCAACGTCCGCGAGCGGCTGCAGGTGCTATACGGAGACAGCGCGCGCCTCGAGATCAACAGCCAGCGCGGGCAGGGAACCCTGGTGCGCCTGGTTCTGCCTATTCCCCAGTCGGACGATTTTTCCTCGGCCATCTACGACGCCCGCTCCAGCACGCCGCGATAGAAATCCACATAGTGAGGAATGATCTTGGTGCTGCAGAAGCGCTTGTGCGCTTCCTGGCGCGCCCGCTTGCCTATCTCCTGCAGCTTGGAGTCGTCGGAGAGCACCTCGATGGCATAGCGGGCCATGGTTTCAATGTCGCCCACCCCGGCGGTAAAGCCGGTAACGCCGTGGTCGATGACCTCGGGAATCCCCCCGGTGTTAGTGGCAACCGGAACTACTTCGCAGGCCATGGCTTCCAAGGCCGCCAGGCCAAACGATTCCAGCTCGCTGGGAAGCAGCATCACGTCGGAGACGGCCAGCTTCTCGTGTACCCGGTTCTGCTTGCCCAGGAACAGCACCTGCTCGTGGATGCCCTTTTTCATGGCCAGCCATTCCGCCTGCGAGCGGTCGGGGCCGTCGCCGATCATCAGCAGCTTGGCCGGCATCTGCTTCAGCACGCGGGCAAATATCTCGATTACGTCGCCGACGCGCTTGACCGGCCGGAAGTTGGAGAGATGCACCAGCACGCGCTCTTCGCGCGCCGCATATTCGCCGCGGCGCACCAGCCAGTTCGGATCGCGGCGGTAAAGATCGCAATTCACGAAATTGGGAATAACCTCGATATGGCCCGGAATGCCGAACTCCTCCACGGTTTTCTGCTTGAGATACTCGGAGATCGCGGTCACCCCGTTGCTCTGCTCAATGGAGAAACGCGTGATCGGCAGATAAGAGCTGTCCATGCCAACCAGGGTTATGTCGGTTCCGTGCAGGGTGGTGACATAAGGCAGGCGGCGCGATTTGCGGCCCGTTCCGCAGGCAAGCATCTGGCGGGCCAGCATGGCGCTGACCGAGTGCGGAATGGCGTAGTGCACGTGCAGCAGGTCGAGGTCGTACAGCTCGGCTACCTCGCCCATGCGCGTCGCCAGCGCCAGATCGTAGGGAGGGTACTCGAACAGCGGGTAGCGCGAGACCACGACCTCGTGGTAGTGAATGTTGGGATGCGGTTCGGTCAGGCGGATCGGCTGAGAGTAGGTGATGAAGTGGACCTGGTGCCCGCGCTCGGCCAGCTCGATCCCCAGCTCCGTCGCCACCACTCCGCTGCCGCCATAGGTCGGGTAGCAGGTAATTCCGATTCGCAGATGTTCACGGCTTCGTGCGTTCATGATGTCCGTTCTTGCTCAGTCGTACACCCCGGTAATGCGTGGAAGCCCACGCCTTTAGGCGTGGGAATCAGGGTATCAAACGTGATGCGGCTTTAGCCGCTGTGTTCAACGTCGTCATACCTCAAACCAGCAGGGCGCCCCAGGTTCCGCGCCGCCGAGCAACTCATTTGAGACAGGCCGCGCAGATCGGGCGGGCCGTGCCGCTCGTAGCAAACGGCTTGTTCGGCGTTGTTCGGCGCTAACCTGGGGTAGCACTGCCGTTGCCTTTCCTGAGATTGCCTACGCTATTAGAGCGGCCACCCGCCCCCGGCGATGCAAATCCGCCCGCTGCCGTCGAGACTTCGGCAAACGACGCCAGCTCTATGCGGTTATCTTCCAGCGCGCGTTTCGTCTGCTCGGAGGTAAGGGCCTGCATTTCGGTTTCCCGCGAAGCCAGCAGTCGCGTGCCGGCCTCCTGTAGTTGCGCATCATTGTAGCCGGGATGGCACACCAGCTCCCAAACGCCATCCCGCATGCGCGCCAGCAGGGCGGACATGCTGCCCGCATTCAGGGTGCCGGTTGCCACCAGGCCGAGGCTGCCATCGGTGGTGTGCAGTCCGTAAGCGGCAACCATCGCCTGGAATTTGGCGCGGAAGGCGCGCAGCGCCGCCACTTCGGCGTAGCGCACCGCCAGGCGGAGCATCCCCGGGATGGGCATCGAGAATACCGGCTCGAACGGGTTCCGCAGGGCCGGAACGCCGCACTCGGCGGCCGCCTGCAGCAGCGGTTCGAGAACTGAGGGCAGAATGTGTACGTGCTTGTGCGCGTCGAAGTGCGAGATGCGAATGCCCGCCGCCTGCATTTTGCGAAATTGCGCCCGCGCTTCGGCCCGGATCTCTTCTCCCTGCAGATTGCCGCCCAGGGCTCGCCGGGCCAGTTGCTGAAAAGAGCGGCCAAAGCGGTTCGTCCCCGGCGCCAACAGGGAGCGAACTTCCGCCGGCGGCAGCACCGGCTCGCCATCCACCAGAAGCACGTGGCAGCCGACGCCTAACCCGTCGCCGGCGATCTCCGCCAGGCAGGAGAGGGCGTCGTCGAACTCCGGGCCATTCGCCATCAGCGTGGTCGAGGTCACGATGCCCCGCCGGTGGCACTCGACGATGCCGCGATTCACCCCGCGAGTCAGACCGAAATCGTCGGCGTTGACGATGAGCCGCTTCACCGGCCAAGTTTAACAGGCGGAGCGAAAAAGCGGCGAGCTGAATGAGGCCGCAAACACCAAGGGGACGCCTTCCAGCGTCCCCTTGGCAACAGATTTCGTTGAAAGCCGCTAAGCGGAGCGCACGGATTCTGCCGTCTCGGCCTCCCCGAGGTACTGCTTGATCTTTTCCAGCAGCGCCGGGAAGAGCTCTTCCTTCTGCAGGCACGCGTTCACGTCTTTGCCGCCGTCAATCGGGCCGTAGCCGGTGACGATAATTACCGGCACGCTCGGGTCCTTCTGGTGCACCTGCCTGGCCAGTTCCAGGCCGTTCATGCCTTCCATGCGGAAGTCAGTGACCAGGATGTCGAACTTTTCTTTACTGAATTTTTCCAGCGCGTCGGCAGCATTGTAGGCGGACACTGCCCGGTAACCTTGCATCTCCAGAATCTCGCAACTCAAGCGCGCCAGCACTTCGTGGTCGTCTACAAACAGAATCGCCTTCATGAGATCACCTGTGCTTTGCGGAAAGTTCAGCGCCATGGGGTCCCCAGCAGGCGCCGTGTTCGCTTGCTGGGTCGAACAAGACCACTTTAGATAAGATTTCGAGCGCCCCCGGAAAGATGCCTTTTGCTCGAAATATACAACCAGCCCTTGACTTGTTGCTCCAGATATCTCGATTCCTGTCCTGGCCGGCGCCTCGCAACCCGGCGCTTGCTGCCGCTTTCCAGATAGCGCGCGGCGCGGATTCCCGGGCAAACGCCATTCTTGCCTCTGCCGGGGAGTCCGCCGGCTGCAATGATGGTATCGCAAAGCGGGATTTCTCACCAGTGCTGGACGATACAGCGGTGCCCCACATCTGCCCGCAGTTGGCAGATGTGGGAAGCAGACACGTTTCACCTTACCTGGGAGACGCTTGCCATTGTCCCGCTGCTCGCCCGCCGGGCCGGTCGACGGGGCCGCGCGCGATAAGATAACATCCATATCCGAGACGAAGGAGGTCTTTGCATGCAGAAGAGAACGCTTGGCCGGGGCGGCTTGACGGTTTCCGTCCTGGGACTGGGGTGCATGGGGATGTCGGAATTCTATGGCGCTCGCGACGATAATGAGTCGATTGCCACCATTCACCGCGCCCTGGAGCTGGGCGTCAACTTTCTGGACACGGCCGACGCCTACGGCCCGCACAAGAACGAGGAGCTGGTTGGCCGCGCCATCAAGGGCAGACGCAAAGAGGTGATCCTGGCGACCAAGTTCGGCAATATTCGCGATCCTCAGACGGGCCAGTTCAAGGGCATCGACGGGCGTCCGCAATGGGTGCGCGAAGCCTGCGAAGGCAGCCTGCGCCGCCTGCAGGTTGACTCCATAGACCTTTACTACCAGCATCGCGTCGATCCCAAGACGCCCATCGAGGACACGGTCGGCGCCATGAAGCGCCTGGTGGAAGAGGGAAAGGTCCGCTACATCGGGCTTTCCGAGGCCGGAGCGCAGACCGTGCGCCGCGCCTTCAAGGTGCACCCCATTACCGCGCTGCAGACGGAGTATTCGCTCTGGTCGCGCGAGCCGGAGGGCGAGATCCTCGCTACCTGCCGCGAGCTCGGGGTCGGCTTTGTGGCTTACAGCCCGCTTAGCCGCGGCTTCCTTACCGGGCAGTTCAAGCGTTTTGAAGACCTGCCGGAGGGCGATTCCAGGCGGAATATGCCTCGCGTCCAGGGCGAGAGCTTCCAGAAAAATCTCGAATTGGTGAAGAAGGTGGAAGAGATCGCCAAGGAAAAGCATTGCACTCCCGCGCAACTGGCTCTGGCCTGGGTGCTGGCGCAAGGCGAGGACATTATTCCGATTCCCGGCACCAAGCGCCGCAAGTATCTGGAGGAGAACGTGGGCGCGCTCAACCTCAAGCTCACGCCCGAAGACCTGCGCCGCATCGACGCCGTCTTCCCGCCGGATGCGGCCGCCGGCACGCGTTACCCGGCGCCCATGATGCAACACCTGGGAAGATAACGTAGGCCCAGCACGTGCCCCACGTCTGCCGCAGTTGGCAGATGTGGGATAACAGAAATAATAGGGTACCCCACCCTCGTCGCCGCTTTTGCGACCAGGGTGGGATTTTTCGCAGCCCAAGCCAACCGTAGTCCGGTATAGCAGCGGAGGGCATCATGCAGCATCGCATCGAGCGTGTGCGGGAGCGCCTGGACAAGCTGGCCGAAAGCGCCAAAAGCGCGGAAGGAGGCGTGACCAGGCTCTCCTACACACCCGCCTACAAGTGTGGCATGGACCTGGTCAGCGGCTTCATGCAAGCGGCCGGGATGAAGGTCCGCGTCGATCCGCTGGGAAACATCTTCGGCCACTACCCCGGTCAGGATGAATCGCTTCCGGCCGTGCTAACCGGATCGCATCTGGACAGCGTGCCCAACGGCGGCCGCTTCGACGGCGCGCTGGGGCTGGCCGGCGCCATCGAGTGCGTCAATGCCTGGCATGATGCCGGCTGGCGGCCGCAACGCCCCGTCGAAGTGGTCGCCATGCCGGAGGAGGAGGGCACGCAGTTCGGCATGGTGATGTTTGCCAGCCAGGTTCTGACCGGCAGGTTGAGGTCGGAGAGCCCGGCGCAAATCCTGAATGCCGAAGGCAAGTCCGTGGCCGCCATGCTCGAGGAATGGGGCCTGGACAAGAACGCCTTTCAGAGTGCCTGCCTAGATCCGGCCAAGTTCCGCTGCTTTCTCGAATTCCATATCGAGCAGGGCGAAGAGCTGCATCGCCGCCGAATTCCCTGCGGGCTGGTGACGGATATCGTCGGCATCTACCGCTGCTGGATCAGGATCACGGGCAAGGCGAACCATGCCGGCACCACCCGCATGGAGCGCCGCAAGGACGCGCTGGTGGCCGCCTCGCACCTCATTCAGAAAAGCTTCGAGGCGGCGCTGCAGTCCAGCGACCGTTACGTGGCCACGGTGGGCACACTCGAGGTATCGCCGGGGGCGATCAACATCGTGCCCGGCGAGGTTTCCATGCCCATCGAGATACGCTCGATTACCCGCACCGAAATTGAAGTGGCCGAGGAGTGGCTGGCCGCCGAGTTCCGCACCGTCGACGCCAAGTACGGCGTGAAGACGGAGATCACCAAGACCTCCTTCGTGCCGCCCACGCATCTCGATGAGAGCATCGTTGCGGTGCTGCGCAAGGCGGCCGAGGCGGCCCAGGTCAAGTACCTGGAGATGCCAAGCTGGGCGGGGCACGACGCGCAGATAATGGCCTCACTCGTGCCCACGGCAATGATCTTCGTTCCCAGCATCGACGGCATCAGCCACGCCCCGCAGGAAAACACGGGCTGGGAAGACATCGACCTCGGACTGCGAGTCTACCTGCGGGCGCTGACCGAGCTGGCGGGGAAATAATGTCTAAGAACGTAGCGCTGGTCTCCAGACCGGCTGTCCGGGGGGCGTCCACGCCCGCCAGCCAAGGTGCGTACAGATGCCTCACTTCTTCCGATTGATCGTCATCGCGCTCCAGCTCTGGCAAACCGGCATCACTTCAATGGCGTTGATATTGACGCGCGGCGGCAGGCTTACGGCCCAGTACACCGTCTCGGCGATATCTTCCGGCAGCAGCGGGTCGGCGCCATCGTAATTCTTTTGCGCTCGCGCCACGTCGCCGCGAAAGCGCACCGGCGCGAACTCGGTGCCCGCCACCATCCCCGGAGCGATATCGGTGACGCGCACGGCCGTACCCTGGAGGTCGGTCCGCAAATTGCGGGAGAACTGCTGCACGAAGGCCTTGGACGCGCCATAGACGTTGCCGCCCGGATAAGGCCAGTTGGCGGCGACGGAGCTGATGTTGACGACGTGGCCGCGGTTGCGCTGCACCATGCCGGGCAGCACCGCGCGGGTCAGAAAGAGCACGCCCTTGACGTTGGTGTCCACCATGGTTTCCCACTCGTCGAGTATGGCGCGCGCTGCCGGCTCCAGGCCGAGGGCCAGGCCGGCATTGTTGACCAGCACGTCGATGGCGGAGAGTTCGGCGGGCAGCTCCTGAATGGCGCGCTCGACCGCCTGCCGGTCGCGCACATCCAGCGTCAGGCAGTGAACGTTCGCCGGACCCAACTCTTGTCTTAACTTCGTCAACCGCTCGCCGCGGCGTCCGGCGGCGATTACCTTGGCGCCTTCCTTGACAAAGCGGCGGGCGATGGCTTCGCCGAATCCGGCCGTAGCCCCTGTTACCAGTGCGATCATTTCATTTCACCTTTTCGATTTAAAACTCAGATTAAACCACAGAGGACACAGAGGAACACAGAGGAAAACCAGAAATCCACTTTGTGTAACTCTGTGAACTCTGTGGTTAGGGATATTGTTACCAAATGCAGCGGCGCGGACGCCAGATTTTTTGCCCGTGTAGTTCGCCGGATGAGAAAACGCCGACGTGCCCCACATTTGCCGTAGTTAGCAAATGTGGGAAAAGAGAGACCGTTGACGTGCCTCACATTTGCCTAAGCAGGCGCTGCCGCAACGCGCGCCGCAGGCGTAAAATAGATAGTAATAGCACGCTTTCTGGGGAGATTTGGATTATGTGCCTGGCTGTTCCGGGTAAGGTTCTGGACTGCGAAGAGACCGGCGGCATTCGTGAAGGCCGGGTGCAGTTCGGAGGCATCGTCCGGCGCGTGCGCCTGGATTTCGTGCCCGAGGCGCAGATCGGCGACTACGTCATCGTCCACGTGGGCTTCGCCATCAGCCGCGTGGATGCCGAGGAGGCCGAGCGCACCTACCAGCTATTATCCGAGATGGGAGCCCTGGACGAGGAGCTTGGGCTGAGCGCGCCCGCGGAAGATCAGCAACCCGGCGGCTCCGACCCCAAACGCCGCTAGCCGCTCATAGAACAGGATTGTGAAGTACATCGACGAGTATCGGGATGGCCGCATTGCGCACGCGCTGGCGGCGGAGGTTCGCCGGCGCGCCACCCGCCCCTGGGTGCTGATGGAGATTTGCGGCGGGCAGACGCACACCATCATGCGCTACGGGCTCGACGAGCTGCTCGGCGACAAGATCTAGCTGGTTCACGGTCCCGGTTGCCCGGTCTGCGTGACGCCGCTGGAGACCATCGACAAGGCCATCGAGCTGGCCTTGCTTCCGGATGTGATCCTGGTTTCCTACGGCGACATGTTGCGGGTTCCCGGCTCGCGCTCCGATCTGTTCCAGGCGCGCGCCAAAGGCGCCGATGTTCGCGTCGCCTACACGCCGCTGGAAGCGATAAGGATTGCCCGCACCAATCCGCAGCGGCGGGTGGTGTTTCTCGGCATCGGCTTTGAAACCACCGCGCCCGCCAACGCCATGGCCATCCGGCAGGCGCGGCAAGACGGCCTGCGTAACTTTTACATGCTGGCGTCGCA
>JBEKQR010000056.1:0-14821 GCA_049519515.1 Candidatus Korobacteraceae bacterium | reverse complement strand
CACGGTTCCCACCCCGAGAAACACGATGGCGAGGGTGAAGTTAAGTGAAACCTGGGTGAGCGTCCAGTGCTCGGTGCCCATCAACGGCTTGACGAACACGCTCCAGCCATAAACCGCGCCCAGGCAGAGCTGCATGATGACCGCTGCAACGGCAATTCCCCAGCGGTTGGGAAGACTATCGGTGGCCATGGTCATTCTCCATGTTGTGAAATACGATGCCTATAATCAATGCGCTACGTGCCTGTTGCCCTCAGCCGCGGCCCTTCCTGCCGTGGTTGTGGCGTGAGTCTTTGCGCCCCCGAGTAAATAACGAAGCGGCGTCCGCGCAAGAAGCCGATCAGCGTCATGCCGAACTCGCGCGCCAGCTTCACGGCCAGGTCGGAGGGGGCCGACACCGACGCCAGCACTGGAATGCCCGCCACTAAGGCTTTCTGCACGATCTCAAAGCCGCCGCGTCCGCTGACCATCAGCAGAGTGTCGCGCAGCGGCACGCCATCGTTCATCAGCGCCCAGCCGATGACCTTGTCCACCGCGTTGTGCCGGCCCACGTCTTCGCGCAGCACGATCAGCTCACCCTCCGGGCTGAACAGGCCGGCGGCGTGCAACCCGCCTGTCCGGCCAAAGATCGGCTGGGCGGCGCGCAGCCTATCGGGAAGCCGGCAGAGCACTTCTGGATCTACGGCGAAGTCCGCGTTCACAGGCTCGATGCGGCGCACCCGCACCGCGTCAATCGAGGCCTTGCCGCAGACTCCGCAACTGGAAGCGGCATAGAAGTTGCGGCGGGACGCTTCGGGATCGAGATTCACGCCGGGAGCAAGTTCCACCCGCACCCGGTTGGCGCCGTTCTGCCTTACCGCCCCAGCAAACGCAACTTCGGCGTTTGCCGGGGACCCCGGCGCGTCCGTCTCGTGCCGGACAGCGGCAATCTGGGCCCGGCCGGCAATCAGGCCCTCGGTGAAGAGAAACCCCGCCGCCAGTTCCAGATCGTGACCAGGGGTGCGCATGGTGACTGTGAGCGGCATCTCGCCAATGCGAATCTCCAGCGGCTCTTCGCCGGCGAGGTAATCGTCCACCGGACGCAGCTTTCCTTCCTGCCACTCTTTCACCCCGGTGACGGAAACCATGCGCGGAATCACCATTTGCCCCTCCGCCCTAATCGGCGGCCATGCTGCCGCTGGCGGCCGTGTCCGCCGCCAGGCACCGTGCCCCGACGATTTCCACGGTCGCGTTGTAGTCGGGCACGCCGCTCGGGTCCAGACGTCCTGCCGGAATGATCACGTTCGCCTCCGGCCAATGCGCCTGCAAACAGCCGGGCTTGATGCGGTCTACCCGCACGTGTCCCGAAAACGATCCGAATTCGTTGCGCAGCGTAATCTCGTCCCCGTTCTTCAAGCCCAGGCGCTCGGCATCTTCGGCCGCCATGATGATGTCGTCGCGGCGCGCGCCGGTGATCGGGTCTTTTTCGGCCAGCATTATGCTGTTGAACTGCTTGCCCCGCCGGGTCGCCAGCAGGAAGCGTCCTTCGGGAACGACTTCTTCCGGCAACGCGACCGGGCTGAAGTGGCCCAATCCATCGGGCGTCAGGCACTTGTCCACCAGCAGCCACGGCCCGCCGTACTGGAACTGGTCGCCCTTCTTCCGCAGCTTGGCGATTCCCTTGTAGGTCGGGCAAAGGCGATCGATTTCATCGCGAATGTCCTGCGTGTCGCGCCAGGAGAAGAACACTGCCGCCCGCTGCGGGTCCAGCTTGCGCGCCACCAGCACCGGAATCTCCCACTCGTCGCGGGTGTCTCCGGGACGCGGCCCGGGAATTTCCGGGCTGTAGATGATGCGCCGTTCGGTGCTGGTTTCCGTGCCTCCTCCACGCTGCTCGTAGCGGGTGCGCGAAGGCAGCAGCACGACGGTGTCCGCCGGCTCGACGAACATGGTGGGGTTGGCAACGATGTCCTGATGAACGCGCAGCTTGATTTTGCCCAGGGCGCGGTTAACCAGCTCGGGTTCGGGCAGCGTCTGCTTGAAGTTGCCGCCCGTCTGCCAGAGGGCATCGATCTCGCCGCGGTCGGCGGCCAGCACCATGTGGGCGGCGCTCAGTCCCTTCCAGGAAGGCGGCTCGAAGCCCCACTTCTCCGGCGCGGCAAACTTTTTGGCGTTCTCCTCCCCCACGGGAAAGCCCATGACGTAAGCGCCCGGCTGCCCGCCCATCTCTGCCCCGCCCTGCACGCCGCTGTGCCCGCGGATGGGCATCAACCCGGTGTGCTTGCGGCCGATATTGCCTTTGGCGAGCTGCAGGTTGACCAGGGCGCGCACGTTATCGCTCCCGTAAGCGTGCTGCGTTATCCCCATGCTCCAGACGACGATGGCGTGCCGCGCCTTGCCGAACGTTTCGGCGAAGCGGAACATCTCCTGGCGCGTCAAACCGGAGCCGCGCTCCAGCGCCTCCCAGGGCAGGCTGCGGACCTTGGCTTCGGTATCGCTCCAACCGGCGGTGCGGCGGGCGATGAAGTCGCGGTCAATCCAGTCGTGCTCGATCAGGTGCTTCAGAACTCCGTGGAAGAAGGCGATATCGCCGCCGGTGTGGATCTGGAAGTGGTCGTCGGCGATGCGGGTGCCGAACAGCGCGCTCTCGGTGACTGAGGGTATCCAGTAGCGCTCCAATCCCGGCTCGCGATAGGGGTTGACGACGAAGACCTTGGTCCCGGCCTTTTTGGCGTAGTGCAGGTACTTGGTGGTGACCGGCTGATTGTTGGCCAGGTTCGTCCCCACCAGCACCAGCAGGTCGGCGCCGACCCAATCGGAATAAGAGCAGGTGGTGGCGGCGCAGCCCACGGTCGCGCTCAGGCCGGCAGTGCTGGGCGCATGGCAGATGCGGGCGCTGGTATCGACGTGGTTGGTGCCGATGAAGCGGGCGACCTTCTGGTGGGCGTAGTAGGCCTCATTGGTCAGGCCGCGCGAGGTCATGTACCAGGCGACGCGCTTGGGGTCGATTTCGCGCAGCCGTTCGGCAATCAGCGCGGTGGCAGCGTCCCACGATACGGGCTTAAATCCATTCTCGCCGCGACGCCGCACCATTGGCAGCGGCAGGCGGCCGAGCTTGCGCAATTGCTTCTCCGAGAAGCGCCGCAGCCGCCCGGCGTCTTCGAACTGGCGGGCGTCCATGGCCGGCATGGTGTTCAGCCGCAGCAACTGCAGGCGCACCGCGCACAGGTGGATGCCTTTCATCGTCCAGTCACGCATGCCGCTGGTGCCGAGCGAGCAGCCATCGCAACAGCCGTCGCGCAGAATGCGCAAAGCGTAGCCCAGGTTGTCGCGGTTCTCCCACACGGAATCCACGATGTCGCGGTAATTGTTGGGATGTTGTTCGTTCAGCCCGTAGGGCACCAGGCTGACCCAGTTCCGCTTGTTGACGGCTTTAGCTTTATCTTCCGCGAACTCTGACATTGGAGTCTCCTTCCCTGCCGGCAAGCGCCGTATGCGCTTGCTGGGCGGAGCGGGCCGCACATTGCACGAAATTGTGAGGCGGCGGGCGCTCCGGCGAGAAGATTTGCCGGGATAAACCGGGGGAGGAAAAATGAGTCCGCGCGACATGGAAGGAATTATGAGTTCCTCCGCCGGCTTATCTATGTCGCATCACGAGAGGTTAGGAAGCCGAAAAACAGGAAAAGGGTTTTCTCGTCTGGCCGCAGCTTCACTCCGGGATGAGGAAGCCAGCTACTTTCCGGATGAGAGACTCGGGAGCATCGACCTCCAACTCTGCTGCTCCGTCCACGTATTGCCGCCCCACTATACGGGACCCGCCCTCCAGCATGGCCAGAATCTTTCCCTGGGTCTGGGGCAGCCGGAGGCGCACCCGGCGGATGGGGTCGTCCTGCAGGTTGCGATCGATGGCCTCGCGCAGCGCGCCAAGGTTGATGCCCCTGGCCGCCGAGATGTGGATGGTGCGCTCGCCGTCAACCAGCGCCTGGCGCTGCTGGGCGGGCAGCAGATCGATCTTGTTCAACACCAGAAGGCGCGGCTTGTGCGCGCTCTCCAGCTCGCGCAGCACGGCCTCCACCTGCTGCATCTGCTCGGAGACCGTCGGGCTGCTGGCGTCGGCCACGTGCAGGATGAGAGCAGCCCGTTGTACCTCCTCCAGGGTGGCGCGGAAAGCGGAAATCAGGGTGTGCGGCAGATTGCGAATGAAGCCTACGGTATCGGAAAGCAGCGCCTGCCGGCGTGAGGGCAAAGCAAGGGAGCGCAGAGTCGGATCGAGGGTGGCGAACATGCGCGAGGAGGCCGGCACGTCCGCATTGGTGAGGGCGTTGAACAGCGTCGACTTGCCCGCGTTGGTGTAGCCCACCATGGCGACGGTGGCCACCGGAACGCTGAGCCGGCGCTGCCGCTGCTGGGCGCGGGTGCGGCGCACCTCCTCCAGTTGGCCTTTGACGTGGCGAATGCGGCGGTAGATCCGGCGCCGGTCGGTTTCAAGCTGGGTTTCACCGGGACCGCGGGTGCCAATGCCGCCGCCGAGTTGCGACATCTCGACGCCGCGCCCGGCCAGCCGCGGCAGCAGGTACTGCAATTGCGCCAATTCCACCTGTAGCTGGCCTTCGCGCGTGCGGGCGTGGCGGGCGAAGATGTCCAGGATCAATTGCGTCCGGTCGATGACGCGGCAGTCGAAGCCGCGCTCCAGATTGCGTTGCTGCGAGGGAGTCAGCTCGTGGTCGAAGATGATCAGGTCGGCAGCGGACATTTTGGCTGCCGCGGCCAGCTCTTCCAGTTTGCCGCGGCCAATCAGGGTTGCCGGGTCCGGGCGGTCGCGCTTCTGCAAAAAGCGTCCGATAACTACCGCTCCGGCGCCAGACGCCAACTCGCCAAGCTCGTTGATCGATTCCTCGGGAGTGAATGGGACAAGGTATTCGCCCGCATTCTCTCGCGCCTGCAGCGCCTGCCTGGCTTGACGCGCGGCGGGTGGAACCTGCCCGCCGGGCAGACGCCATTCTGGCGTTTGCTGGGATGGAGGCTGGGTGGGCTGGCCTGCGGCGTTGTCCGCATCAGGGGAGGGCGGCTGCCGCCCGCTTTCAGCGCGGCGCGAACGATGCTCGATGCCGATCAGAAAGGCGCGCTCCGCTCCTGAACCGGCAGGCCCACGCCGCAAAGGATCACGATGCTCCGAACCGCCAGTGATGATCTACCTCTCCGAGTGCGGGGGTTCCGGACTGGCTGGACTCGTGCCGCTGCCGGCGGGCGCGGACGCAGGCGCGGCGGGCGCGGGAGGCGCGAAAGCCGGGGCCGGGCGCAGATCTCCGCGTTCCCCAAGATGCGTCCCGCGAGCCATGACAACCGTGGAAATCGCGTGCTTGAAAATGAGCTGCTCCTGGTTGTTGGTCTCCAACACCACGGAGTACTTGTCAAACGACCGAATCCGCCCGGACAACTTGACGCCGCTCAACAGGTAAATTGTGATTACCGCCTTGTCTTTGCGGGCCGTGTTGAGAAATGAATCCTGTATGTTCTGCGCCGGCTTGTTATCCATTTACTTTCTCCTTTAGAGCCAGATACAGCAGAAAACAACTAATCAGACAAACAGCCAAAACAGCCACCACAAAAAGGGCAAATATACCATCCGGGGCCTTTGCCGACACACCTACGATACAGTCGGCTGGCTTTGAAATTCAACTGCCCTGCCGTGCTCTCCAGCTTTACCTGCCCACATCTGCCAAAAGCAGGCAGATGTGGGGCACGGGGCCGGAATAACCCCGACATTCACTTCAGAGGGGCACCTTGATCGTACCGGCTATGCGACGTTCATCTGGTCCGCCTCGCCGCCAACCTCCGCCGCGAGTGCGGCTGGGGCCGGCGCAGCTTCCGCGGAAACGGTGATCCCGCCAAGGCTCGCGGCGCAGGCGCGATAGCGCTGGAAATCACGCCATAGCAGCGGCTCGTCCGCGGTGCCGGCACTGGCCAAGGCGGCCATCTTGCACCAGCCGAAGCGGAAAGCGGCATAAGCCTTCAGGTAAGCGGGCAACCGCCGGCGCGCGTCGTCGCCGCTGGCGCGGCGATATTGTTCGAGGAAATATTCCTGCTCTGGCCCTTGCAGCTTCCACTCGATGATCGTTCCTGCCAGGTCCCAGGCTATGTCGCACGGGCCGGGAAAGAAATGATCGTCGCCGTGGGCCACTCCGTCCAGCTTCAGCAGCCGGCCGTCGGGCGATATCAGCCATTTGTGGGGCATCATGCGCGCATCGCAGAAGACCCGGTGCTCCACCTCCAGCGCGCGATAATCCGCCGTGGGACCGAACTCCAGCGACCAGTTCCAGGAAGCCATTTCGTCTAAGGCGGATGGTTGGGAATCGTCGGCCGGGAACTGGCGCAGGCGAAAAGCGCAGTACTCCGCCAGGCGCCGCAGCAACTCCGGGGTCCCCAGCACGCCCGACATTGGCGTGCTGGGGTGGAACTCCGGAGTCCCCAGCGAATGGCGGTTTTCCATTCGTTGAGGTTGAAGCTCCGGTGAGAACTCCGCCGGCTGCAAGCGACGGCTGCTGCTGATTCCATATATGCCGAAACCGGAGCTGCTGCCGAGATACTCCGGCCCCAGGCCGGCGGCCGCCAGCACCCTGGCGCGCCGGCCGATCTCGCCGCCAAAGTGTCCAAACCCCTCGAATTTGTAGAACAGCCTGCGATCAGCCGACAGGAACTTCGCCATCTCCAGTTGCGTCCAAGCGGCGGGCCTGGCCTCATCGCCGGACAGAAATTCATCTCGCCATTGGCCACCGCCGATTGGGATGGCAGCGCCGTCAGGGAGATAGGGGGCAGATTCCAGGCAGGTGAAGCGGAAACGGCTCCAGCGCTCCGCGGCGTTGGACGAGCGTAGCTGGGAAGGGTCGGGCCAGCGGCTGCCGATCAGCAGTATGTCTTTGGCCTTGACCCCGGCCTCGGTCAGCGCCTCGGCTACGGCCAGAAACGAAGAACCGCTGAGCCCGGGGCCTTCGTCGATGATCAGGAACTGGCTGCCGGCATGACTCCGTATCCACGATCTCTGCCCTTCGGAAAAGGCGAGCCGGCGCTCATAAGGATGTCCGGTGGGACGGACGGTGATGCGGCTGGCGGCAGATCCCCGGCGCTTGAGCGCAGCCGCCAGCACGGCGCTGAGGGTCACCCCGATGCTGCGTATGCCCAGCACTGCCGCTCTGGGCGGCACAGGTAATTCTTGCAGCAAACTCACAATTTTCAGCGGATGCAGAGCGTAATAGGCAAAGCCCTCATGCACCGAGACTTGGAGCTGGGCGGGCGGACGAATCGAATCCAGTCTTGCCAGCAGCTCCCGCGCCGGATTTCTATTCATGCCGGGCGCCCCAGCTCTCGCGCCTGCTGATAGCTCATTTGAGATAAGCAGTACGTCGCCTTTGGGCTGCACCGACGTAGCAAATTGCTCTCCCGGCTGTTCGGCGCTGACCTGGAGAACGGAATCTGCTGAAGCCGTCTCCTGGGCGGCAGAGGAGACCAGCATCCCGGCCAAAGCGTCGGTCACCCCCGCGATTGCCGCCCACTGCTGATTCGCCGGCCTGGCTCCGAACTCGCCCGCGGTTTCGCCGGTCCCTGGCTCCATCGGAGAGCCATCCGCGTCGGCCAGTGCGCACTCCAGCTCGCCGGCGGCAATCAGCGCATCCAGAATGCGGTCCTGTCCGGGACAACTCTCCCGGGCGAGGGGACGCAATGCTGCGTCCACCTCCGAGACAAGTCTCTGACCGGGGACAAGCCTGCGGCCGTCCCGAAAGACGTACATGTTCCAGCCTGAATTGGGCATTAGGACTCAGGCGGCAGTGCGCTTTTTGATCCCTCTCGGGGAGCGCGACACGTCGCCTTCCTTGTCAATGAAGTAGAGATACTGGTTGTCCCGCTGTACGGCGTGCTCCACCAACACCTTGGCATCACCGTCGCCCGACTTGGGCTTCTGACACACGTTGCCGCTGCCGTCGATGAAGTACAGGAAGTTCTTGTAATCTCGTTCGAGATTCAGCTTCTTCACCTTCTCTGCCATGGAAGCCCTCCCGTAATTATTGATTCCAAGCAGGGCTCAGCGGATGGCTTGGCGGCAAACCTAGGTGCCAGCGATGCCGGTTCTTGGCGTGGGATGGGGGCTAAGAAGAAACACTGCTTTCCGAGTGTCCGATGCAGCACTTACCGCGAATGACGATGGCCGGTCTTGCCTGCATGCTTGCGCTCTTTTTGGAGCTGGGCCAGCTTTTGCACCTCTTCTCCCGGCGCCAGCACGCGTTTCACCAGGGGGCCGGCAAGCCGGTAGGTGCGCTCGCCCACGTTGCCGTCCTGGTTCTGCAGACGGAGGGTGAAGATGGGCTGCGTTCCCTCTCGGTCGAAGGTGCGGGTGCCGGTGGTCGCCGGCAGGAAGCCTATAATGTTGCGCTCACGATAAGCGGTTTCATAACGGTGCCGGCGCAGGTTCCAGTTGAAGACGCGGAAGCCATTGAAGTCAAACGGGAAGCCGTCTTTGGGGGGACTCAGCAGCACCAAGTACTGCGGCACATCCTTGCCGCCATCGTGCACCCGGTTGAGAATGAATGAAGCCTGAATTCGCTGGCCCTCCGCGTACCCGGCGATCTCCAGTGGCGCGTCTACATCGATCATCCTCGCCAGTACCCAGCCCACATGGCCCTGTTTGTCCCTGACCAGCCACCAGTCGTCCATCAGCTTCGGTTCGGCCGGTTCGGCATCGGCTGCGGGAGGTGGAACCTCGGTCTTAACCATCTCCGGCTGGGCCTTGCTTGCCGCATTGGCTGCCTTAGTGGTTGCGGCTGCCTTGGCGGGTGTCCCCGCGCGCGCATCGCCCTTGGAGCGGTCCCCGAGCGTGGCCCCTTTGGCCGTATTCGCTCCCGGCGCCGCTCTCTCCGTCGTCGCTCGCCTGAGAATGTCCACCTTCTCCGCCTCGGCGAGCTGGTACAGTTTTTCCGCATCGCGCGCCGGAGCGACGTGTATGTTCAGTTCGTTCCGGGTTACACCAGTGGCTTGGGCCGGGGCCGCGGCATTGTCTTTGGCCAGTTTCCCGAATTGCGCAAACGTCTCCGCGCCGATCAGAAAGCGCTGTTCGATCCAGCCCTCCTCGCCGGAGGCTGTCCGCACCTTCGCGAAACGCTTTTGCCGCTCCAGTATCTCGACCTTCTCGCCGTTGCGCACGCTTCCAACCTTGTTGTAAATAGGAGCTACGCGGTCGCGAAGCGCGGCTTGCGGAACCGTAACGTATCCGGCTTCATTGGAACGCATCGGGTTGCGGTGGCAAGCGATGGAGAAGAGCAGGATGAGCACAAGCGCCAGCCCGTAACCGCACCTCAGCGGACGCAGCCATGGGCTGCTTTGAGAAGAATTGAGAGCTTGCCCACGCAGGAATTGGCCGCGACCGCCGCGGATGAGGTACACGCCTGTATCCGCCCCCGCGCCGGTAAACGCAAATCCGGCCTTTGCCGGGGACCCTGGAATAGAACTGCCGAAGTACTTTGACACGGGGATTCGCTCGCCAGAATTGTAGTGCAGCTCACCTCCAATGCACCACATTAAAAGGCGGTGACAGAGCACCTAGCTTGCGGGGCAGGAACGCTTAGTTACACCCCGGCTGATGCGGCCGCGCCCAGGGCTGGCACCATCGCCGGATGGGATGCCGTCCTATGTTCGAGAGACTTGTTACACTAACGTTGGACACGTAGGGGCAGGCGAGGGTGGCTGCCCCTATATGCCGGGAAGAAACTGCCGGATGAAGAAATAGATGCCTACCTTTGCCGCGGTCGATATCGGCGCCAATTCGGTTCGGCTTAAAATCTCCAACCTCGTCAACCACAGGCTCTCGGCTGTCCATCAGGACCGCGAGGTGACGCGCCTGGGCGAAGCGGTCTTCCGTACGGGAGCGCTCGACCCGGCGGCGATTGCCCTCACCGTCAAGGTCCTTTCCCGTTTTTACAAAGCGGTGCAAACCTACGGGGCGCAGAGCGTGCGCGTGGTGGCCACCAGCGCCCTGCGCGACGCCAGCAACGCCTCCGCTTTCACCGCCTGGGTGCACGCGGCCACCGGCTGGCGGGTGGAAACCATTACCGGCCTGGAAGAAGGGCGGCTCATCCATCTCGGGGTAATCTCCGGCATGCGGCTTCCGCTGGAGCGCATGCTGCTCATCGACCTTGGCGGCGGCAGTTGCGAACTCACTGTTTCCTTGCACGGTCAGATCGAAAGCATCTACAGCCTGCCGCTGGGGGCCGTCCGCCTGACGCGGGTCTTCCTGCAGCATGACCCGGCCAAGAAACGCGAGCTGCAGCAGTTGAAAGGTTTTATTGAGGAAGAAATTGGACGGGTGGAGAGAGAGCTGGCTTCCGCGCGGGTGCAAATGACGGTAGCCACCTCGGGCACGGCTTCGGCGCTGGCTGAGATGTGGGCGGCCAAGGCGAAGAAACGCACCACGGTTGTGCCGCGTGAAACCCTGGTGAAGCTTGCCCGCCAGCTCGGCAAAATGGACATCGCGCAGCGCCGGGCGCTGAAGGGAATCGGGCCGCGGCGGGCGGAGATCATCACGGCGGGAGCGGCGGCGTTTGCCGAACTTCTCAGCCGTCTGCACCTGCCAAACTTCCGCTATTCACCGCTGGGACTTTGCGACGGCATTCTGGCGCAGTTGGCCTCCGAGTACGACATCAGTTCCAGCGTGCGCAAGCGCATCGAATCCGAGCGCGAGAATACGCTGGACCGGATGACGAAGCAGTATCACGTCGATCTGCGCTTCGCCGCCCGGGTGCGCGAGCACGCTGCCGCCCTCTTCAAAGAGTTGCGGCCGGTCCACCAATTGCCCGATGAATACGCCGACTGGCTGGCCGCCGCCTGCATGCTGCAGGAGATAGGTTCTTTCATCAACCGTACCGGCCGCCGGCGGCACACGTACTATGCCATCGCCCATTCCGAGATGTTTGGCTACACCGTTCGCCAGCGGCTTATCATCGCCGCCATCGCCCGCTACATCAGCGCTTCGCCTCCGCTTTCCGGAGGCAAGCCGGTCCGTGTCCTGGCTGCATCCGACCGGCCGCTGGTCGCCAAAGCCGTAGGCTTGCTGCGGCTGGCGCGGGCGCTGGAGCAGGGACGGCGAGGCACGGTCACAGGGATTCGGGTGCGGGTGGGGCCGCGCCGGGTGGTTTTGCTTCTGAACGCCAAGAGACCGGGCGCCGACCTGGAACTCTGGGCGCTGAACAACGAGCGGCCCTATTTTCGCGAAGTCTTCGGCCGCGAACTCGCCGCCTTTGAATCCGATTGAGCAGCACGGGCGACTTTGGGAGTAACCATCCAGCGCAGCACCGGCTGCCTATCATATTCCACGCGGGCGATGCTGCCCTTGCTCATGTCGACCGCCTGGTCGAACTGCCCGTTGGTCACCAGCAGCGAAAGAAACTGGCTGAGCGAAGGATTGTGCCCGACCACCATAATTGCTTCCTGCTTGGCATAACGCCGCAAAAGCCCGCGGAAGTCTTCAAAGGAAGCGCCCGGGGCCAGCGCCGCATCGAGCAGCGGCTTGGCGTCGTAACCGATCTCCTCCGCCACCAGGGCGGCCGTCTGCTTGGCCCGTTTCAAAGGGCTGGAGATGATCGCGCCCACCCGAACATCCAGCGCCCTCAGCAGGCGTCCCACATTGCCGCATTGCTCGATTCCCTTCTTGTCGAGCGGACGCTGGTCATCCTGCACGGGGTTGATGAGCGAGTCTCCGGCGCTGGCATGGCGTAAGAAATAGACGAGCATTACATTAATTTACACGTTGCGGGTGGCGCCAGCCACCGAGAAGCAGTTTCGAGTTTCCAAGCCCAGTTTCGAGTTTCAAGTTTCGAGTTTCGAAATCCGGCGGTTAGAAAGCTTGAAACTTGAAACTGGAAACTCGAAACTGCTTTTCTCAATTCGGCTTGGCCGCCGCGGCTGTCGCCGGCGCCAGGGTTGTGGCTCGCACCAGCAACGGCATGCGCGGAAACGCAAACTGTCCTCCGGCATCGTCGATGACGTTTACCTGGCAGGTATACCAGCCGGGCTGCAGTTGCGCGGCGGGCACCTCCAAGGCGAAGGCGGCGGCCCGGCGTTCCGGCCGGTTCAATTCCGCCGCCTCGACCACCGGTGTTTCATACACCTTCACCTTGCCGCGGAAAAACTGCAGGCTGGTCAACAGGTGGATGGGCCCCTTGGCCTCGCCTTTGAGCGCTTTGGCCGGGTCGTAAACTTCGTAGTAGAAAAGCATCGGCTGGTTCGGGGCAAAGACGTGTGCGATGTTGGGAATGATCTCCGAACCCTCATACACCAGCGGGTTCTGCGCCCTCTTGTGCGGTGAAGCCACGCGCTGGCTGGCCAGCACCACCGAGCTCATCTTCAGCGGAGCCTTGCTCAGATCGGGAATGGCAAAGTCGGTCTCGAAGGAGCCCAGCTTGCCGTTCTGGTTCTCGCGCACCACGAACTTCAGGTGATACTTTCCCGGGGGGAGCAGGAAGCCGCTGCTGTACTGGGCGTTCTTGCGCCGCCCCACCGCCGCGTTTTCCATCACCAGCCTGACCGTCTGCTGGATGTTGCCCACGGGGAATTTTGTCTTGAGGTCGCGAATCGATCCGAGCACATCGAGCGAGGCCCGGTCGCCGGCGCCCTGGGGAATGGCCGATCCGGGAACGACGGTTGAAACCAGCACGAAATAGCGGTCCGATTCGCTGCGGAAAAACTGGGTGGAGAGGTACACCGGCAGGTCGGTATTCGGCAGCTCGGAGTTCATCTCCTCCTGCATCTGCTGCTCGCGGTCTTCGCGGGTAAAGTGCCGGAAGTCGCGCGGACCATAGTAGCCCCGGCGGTATTCCAGCTTCACGTCAGGACGGTTTAATTTCACCGTGATCCTGCGGTAGCGCCCGTCGGTGGCCGGATTGCTGCTGCGATAGCCGAGCACATAGTAGGTTTCCGAGTCGGCCTGCACCTTGCTGAATGCCTTGCTGAAGTCGTTGCTGTCGAGGAAGGCCTTGCCGCCGGTGTCGGTGGCCAGCGTCACCAGCGTCTCCTGCGTCTGGAAATTCGCGTCGTAGGCCGAGAGGACCGCCTTGCCGCTGTAGCCTGCCTGGCCGCGCAGGCTGGCGGACTGCGCGCTCCCGCCCGGCACAATGGCTTCCAGCCCGCGCGAGTCCACGGGGTAAATGGAGACGTTCGCCTTCACCGCCACGTTTATGGCGGCGCGCAACTGCGACTGGTTCTCGTTGCCGGTGTCGCGGTCCATGCCGCTGCTAAAGTAGAGCACCGATTTTTTCTGGTCGATTCCCGCCATCGCCTTGGCCAGCGAAGCGATTGCCTGCAGCCGCCGGTCGGTGTTGAAGATGTTGTACTCGGTGTCGTCCTCGGTGTAAGCCTGTCCCTGGTCCGGCTGGCCCTCGGCGGTCCCCGTGGTTCCCGTCTCCAGCCCCTGGCCCTCTATTCCCTGCATGCGCCGCAGCGCCTGCAAGAGCAGGCTATGGTCCGAGGTGAAATCCTGGCTCACCTGCATGGAATTGGAAAGAGTCACCACCGCGACCAGGTCGGCCTCGGTCATCTGCCGGTTGACGAAATTCTGGGCGCTGCCGACGGCGCGGTTAAGCTCATCGGGCTGCATGTTGATGAAATCGAACATCAACACGATCAGGCGGCGGTCGCGCACCGTGACCGGCTTGGCGCCATTAGCCGGCAGGACGCTTACCTGCGGAGCGCCTTGCACCTCCACCTGCGCGGGGCCGCCCTGCGCGAACTGCTGCACGTCTTCCACGTCGAAGGAGCGCAGGCGTTGTGGCTTGCCGTCTTCGAGCACGCTGAAATCGGCTTCCTTGAGGCCGCGGACGGGGTCGCCGCGCTTGTCGCGCACGCTGACGCTGACCAGCACCAGGTCGGCGTTGACCCTGATCCGGTACTCGGAGTCGCCCGTAGCCTCAACCTGCCGCGTGCCGTTCTGCGCCGGGAGCAGGAACGAAGAGAGCAGCAGCGTAGCAATGGCGAGTGCCGCGCCACCCGCCAGCCGAATCATGCGATTGCAAAAAAACCTTTTCATAAATTCAATACCAAGGCCCAGATTACTTCTTCCTGAACTTTGCTCTCGCTACGAGCGCCACATATCTGCGCCAGTGGTCAGGCGCAGATATGTAAGTGTTCCGCCAATCGCTCTCAATGAGCTTTCACAATCCCGAACACCAACATACAGCGTCCCACTCTCGCTGGCGACAATGTAAGTCCAGAACTTGCGCATGCGCCTCTTGCTTGAAACTCCCAGCCTAACTGGTGACCCATGCTTGCCGGGGATGCTTCGCTTCGCTCAGCATGACACCATTAATAAGTAGTAGTACACCCTCAAATAAGTACTTGGTACTCCCTACGCAAATCCTTTCCCCCCTAAAACCGGAAGCGCGAAGAAAACAGCAGTTGCCGCATGGTGCCGGCCGAAGTCAGATAGCCGAAGGTCGGCGAATTCACATTCATATCCACCCCCGTATAGTTGGGGTGATTGAAGACGTTGTTGGCGGTCAAGCGGAACTCCAGCGATTTGGTCTCCTTGAACGGGATCGTCTTGGCCATGCTCATGTTGAACAGGATTGTGCCTGGGCCAATGATAATGTTGCGCCCGGCATCGCCGTATCCCGCCGGGCATGGACCAATACCTGGGGCGCAAAAAGCCGCCGGGTTGAACCATAGCCCAGGAAGAAGGTTCGCCGGGTAGAGCGACTGGCCCGTGAAATTGGGACGCAGGCTGCCGTTGCTGCCGCGCGCCACGTCGACGATGCTGCCCCCGACAAAGGGCGTGAGCGGCGTCCCGGAGGCGATGGTGAAGCTGCCG
>JBEKQR010000055.1:0-14930 GCA_049519515.1 Candidatus Korobacteraceae bacterium | reverse complement strand
TCCGGCTCGATCTCCAGGTTGGTGACCAGGATTTTGAGCATGCGCGAAGACATGCCCACGTTCACCTGCAAGCGGACCACGGCGCCGAAGCGCCGCTGGCGAATTCCTTCCTCGGTCAGCTCCAGCAGGTCCTCGGCTTCTCCCTCCGTGGCCTCCATATCGGCATTGCGGGTAATGTGAAAGGGATGAGCCTCGACAATTTCCATGCCGGGAAAGAGTTTATGGAGATTGGCCGCCATGAGGTCTTCCAGCCAGATAAACGATTGCTCGCGGAAGGCGCTGGCAGCGGCGCGGCGGCGCGGCGGACGCTCGATCGGCACCAGTTGCGGCAGCGTGTCCGGGATTTTGACGCGCGCAAAGTGTTCCTCGCCTTTATCGTCGCGGATCAGCACCGCCAGGTTCAAGCTCAAGTTCGAGATGTGGGGAAAGGGATGCCCCGGATCGAAGGCCAGCGGCGTAAGCACCGGAAAAACCGTGCTGTCGAAGTAGGCGTTGGCCTTGGCCCGCTGCCGCTCAGTCAGTTCGGCATACCCCAGCAGATGGATGCCGTTGGCTTCCAGCGAGGGAAGCAATTGCCGGCGGAAACAGCGGTGCGCGCTGGCCAGCAGCGAGCCGACGTTCTTGCGAATGGCGTCAAGCTGCTCGGCGGCGCTCATGGCATCGGGTCCCTCATCCGAGACGCCCGAGTCAACCTGGCGCATCAGGCCGGCCACCCTGACCATGAAAAACTCATCCAGGTTGGAGCCGACAATGGAGAGGAAGAAGACGCGTTCCAGGGGCGGATTGGAATCGTCCTGGGCCTCTTCCAGAACGCGCCACTGGAAGGCCAGCGAGCTCAGCTCACGATTGACGTAATAGGAGGGATCGTTTAAGTCTACCGGCGGCAAAGCAGGCATCTCATCCGCGTCGACCGGCGCTAACGCAGGTCTCTCATCAGACTCTTGCCTTTTATTTTTCACGGCCAGCGCAGTCTTGGTTGCCATAAGTGACTTGATTCGGACCGCAGCGCAAGAAGAGAGCCCATTGTATCGTCAAACCAGCGAGCCTGGTGACAGGTCGAGCTAAACCAGACCATCATACCCGAGGAGCTTCCAGCTATAAGGCAAAAGCCGTAAGGAAAAGGCCCTTTTTAACATTCCTTTAACATAAAATTACTTTTTGGTAACGTATCCCGCTGCGCCCTCGTGCCAGAGCTGGCGGACGCGTAACCCGGCCCAGCCGAGGGGCGCGGCTGTTACCGGCTGCGGACTCTGGGGGCGCTCTCGGCTTGCATGACGGTGTTCCAGATACCGAACGCCGGACGCGCCGTCGTAAATGACTGTAGAGCCGCCTTGTTGCGAATCACCAGGGTCGATCCCCTGGTTTCGACGATGTGCTGCTTTCTCATTTCAGAGATGAGCCGTGTCACCGTCTCGCGCGAGATGCCGATCATTTGCGCCATCTCTTCCTGCGTGAGCAGCATTTCGACACGCGGATAGCGGTTTTCCGTAGCGCCGCTGGCCGCGCTCATTTCCAGCAGCAGCTTGGCCAGCCGGTCTCCTGCCGAGCGGGAAGGGGCGAGCCGGCGGAGCTCGTCGCAGGAGTCACGGTACTTGTCACTCAACTTTTCCGCGATCCGCAGGGCAACTTCGTTATGTTCCTGGAGAAAGCACAGATATTCGTCGCGCCTGATGAAACCGATGCAACAATGATCGATCGCTTCAGCCGTCCATTCGTAAGGCTTTTTGCATACTACAGCGCTCAGCCCTATAACTTCACCGGGGTTGGCGACCCTGCGGATAAGGACTTTTCCTTTCTCCGAACCCAACGAAAGTTTCACCCGGCCCTGGCACAAAATGAAAATGCCGCGCGGAGTTTGTCCTTCCGTGAATACCAACGAGCCTTTGGGGTAAACGGAGGCGGACTTGATCGCCTCCAATCTCTGAAGGGCCGAGCAGGCCAAATCACAGAAGCCATTCTTGGCTTTTACGTTGCAATCAAAGCAACTCTTGCATGGCGTCAGCCCATACGCTGAAGATGTCGTGACCATCGTGACCCCCTATGATGCGCCATCGGCCGCTGAGTGCCGGTTCGCGCTTTCTCCCTGGCGGGCATCCCGGACCTGGATCCAACCCGCTGCTATCGCGCGCTGGCGGCAGCCGCCGAAACCGATCCGATCGCGTCCTGCGGTCCGGCGGCGAACAGGACCTGGGCAATTGCGCTCGCCTCGCTGATAAAACCAGGCAATGCTTTGCGGTCCACCCGCGTGCAAGGCCGATAGACGAACACCCAGTCGGGGCTCGACTCTATGCAGAAGCGCTTTACGCATGCCTGAAGTTCGGAAAGTTTGTCGCCGGTGAAGAACTCGTCGGCGCGCTTGCTATCGCCGCACTGGAGCAACAGCCCTTTCCCCAGTTCGCGCTCGGCTTGCAGGCGGCGCGTGTGCAGCGTTTCGTTCATGCAGCGCAGCAGATCCCTGGCGCCGATGCGAAAAACGGGGAGCTCGCCGGAGGGAGAGCGGAAAGCGGCTACGGTCACCGCCCTTACCGACCGGCAGTGCTGGCTGGCGCAGATCAGATCACAGATGACCGCGGGTGAGTCGCCCACCTTGCCGGTCATCGTGAGGTCGAAGATGGCGCTGGGGTCGCACTGCAGGACGGAGAGCCCGCGGATGTCAGAACCCTTAAACGGCTGGATGTTGCCGCCAAACGAGAATCCCAATTGCCGGGTCTGTTGCTCCAGCGCCCGCCCGCGCCGTTCCCTTTGCTTTTGGACGAGAAGCGTAATGGCGACAATAACTACGGTCCAACTGACGAGAAGCAGAACGAGATCCACAAAAGCTGGCCTCTCTCTCACCCCATCAGTCCGGCTACGGCGCACTCATGCCAACGCGGAGTCCTGCGGCCATCACATCGCTCGGTCTAACGAACTCCTCGTGCGGTGCGCACTAATTGGAGACATGCTAATAATGTCCCAGCACTCATTACTGTGACATTAGGCACAGGGCCATGTGACGCAGCCATCTTGGTTCAGCGGAAATTTAGCGCCGGCGCTCGGCATTTTCGCGGCTTGAATGTGTTGCGCCACGCCCAGGGCAGCATAAGCTACGGCGGGCATTGGCAGATTTTCCAAGAAGTAGAGTAGCGCTGCCTGTTGCTCGGTGGCAATTTGGTGCTGATTCGTCAGGCACTCAAGTGATGATTCCAGCCGCTCGCCAATGTCCACCGCAACGCAATCGGCATGAAAGCGACACAACGTTGCCCCAGAACCGGAGCAATTCCGCGAGAAAAAACGCGCTCGCCTCGGTCCGCCGGCCTTCTCTCCTGAAGCAACAGCACAAAATCCGCGAGAGCTGGAAGTACTCCCTTCTGTGACAACTGTCACACCGATGGAGAGACGTGACCGAGGTCACAGTGTGGGCCGGCAATGGATGCCATGATGTGACTGTTATTAACGCGATAATTTTTTGAGGGTTTGATGTCCCTATTTCGCGGCTCCAGTTTGTTTTGCGAGCGGAAGCCTCACTTCAGGCGAAATTCAGCCCTGAGGGAACACGATACGCCTGTTCCCGCACAATATGCCTCAGGGGTCCTGTCGCGGGCCGAAGCTTGGACCTCTGCCAGACCGCCTCCGCAGCTTTCAGCGGAATTCTTTTTCTCCGGACACACCGAACTGCAGTGGCGGTACGCGCAGGCGAGACGCAAACCGCAATCATGGACTTCTCTCGTGTGTTCTTAACCAAGGCCTAATCCACATTTAGCAATATTGGCCTGGAGGTGACTAGTGCCAAGTTACGTAAATCCTGAGAAATGCGACGGCTGCAAAGCGCTGGACAAGACGGCTTGCCAGTACATTTGCCCCAACGATCTCATGGTTCTCGATAAAGAAAAGATGAAGGCGTACAACCGCGATGCCTCCCTGTGCTGGGAGTGCTACAACTGCGTAAAGATTTGCCCGACGCAGGCTGTAGAAGTTCGCGGCTACGCGGATTTTGTCCCACTCGGCGCTTCGGCGACTCCTCTCCGTTCCACCGACTCGATCATTTGGACGATCAAGTTCCGGAACGGAAACCTGAAGCGCTTCAAGTTCCCCATTCGCACCACGCCTGAAGGCGCGGCGGTGCCGAGCGGTGGATTCAAGACGCACGCCGACCTCAACAGTTCAGCGCTCTCGGCCGAACCGGAGGCGTTGGGCACTTCCGTCTTCACGCTGAAAGGAGGCAACTAATGCCTAATTTCGAGACTGTCACTGTCGAAACCGATCTTCTTATTCTGGGCGGCGGCATGGCGGCCTGCGGGGCGGCGGTCGAAGCGGCGTACTGGGCCAAGGAAAAGGGCCTGAAGGTTACCCTCGTCGACAAGGCGGCGGTTGATCGTTCCGGCGCTGTTTCCCAGGGCCTTTCGGCCATCAACCAGTACGTCGGCCTGCGCGACGGCGCCAACAGCGTGAAGGACTATGTGGACTACGTCCGCAACGACCTCATGGGCGTCACCCGCGAAGACCTGGTTGCCAACATCGCGCGTCACGTGGACTCCACCGTGCACCTGTTCGAGAAGTGGGGCCTGCCGATCTGGAAGGACGAGAAGGGCGCTTACGTTCATGAGGGCCGCTGGCAGCTCATGATCAACGGCGAGTCCTACAAGGTAATCGTGGCGGAAGCGGCCAAGAACGCGCTGCTCCAGTCTGGCGTCGGCCAGATCTTCGAGCGCGTTTTCATCGCCGGCCCGTTGATGGACGGCGACCGCTGCGCCGGCGCTGTCGGCTTCTCCGTGCGCGAAAACAAGGTGTACGTGTTCAAGTCCAAAGCCACGCTGGTGGCCATGGGCGGCGCCGTGCACGTCTTCAAACCGCGGAGCTCCGGCGAAGGCTTCGGCCGCGCCTGGTATCCGCCGTTCAACACCGGCTCAGCCGCGTACTTCACCCTGAAGGCCGGCGCGGAGATGACCTGCCAGGAAGTGCGCTTCATCCCCGTCCGCTTCAAGGATGCGTATGGCCCGGTAGGCGCCTGGTTCCTGCTGTTCAAATCGCGCGCCACCAACGCCATGGGCGGCAACTACATGGTGGAAAACAAGGAAGAGCTGGGGAAGTGGGGCCCGTACGGACGGGTGAAGCCGATTCCGGCCAACCTGCGCAACTATCTCGGCATGCTGGACGTGCAGGCGGGCAAGGGCCCACTGTACATGCGTACCGAGGAAGCCATGGCGGCCATCGCCGCGCAGTACAAGGACGATCCCAAGGCCTTCGCCAAGAAGAAGAGGGAGTTGGAATCGGAAGCCTGGGAAGATTTCCTCGACATGACGATTTCGCAGGCCATCCTGTGGGCGGCCACGAACGTTCAGCCCGAGGAGAAGTCCTCTGAAATCGCGCCCTCTGAGCCGCTGTTCATCGGTTCGCACTCCGGCGCTTCCGGCGCCTGGGTCAGCGGTCCCGAGGACCTGCAGACGGCTGAGACCAAGTCTCAGTACTTCTGGGGCTATTCCAACATGTCGACCGTCAAGGGCATGTTCTGCGCGGGCGATGCTTCCGGCGCTTCGAGCCACAAGTTCTCTTCCGGCTCGCATGCTGAAGGCCGCATCGCCGCCAAGTCGGCCATCAAGTTCATCGTGGAAAACAACGTTGCTCCCAAGGTGGACCAGGCCGCGCTTGACGCCCAGGTCAAGGAAATGCTGAAGCCGCTGGATACCTATCAGCAGTTCTCGAAGGCGACCAGCGATCCCGAAGTCAACCCCAACTACATCAAGGCGCGCATGTTCATGAATCGTCTGCAGAAGATCATGGACGAGTACGCCGGTGGCGTCACCTCGCAGTTCACCACCAACAAGCCCTCGCTGGAGCGCGCGTTGGAGCTGCTGAAGTTCCTCCAGGAAGACTCGGAGAAGCTGGCGGCTGCGGACCTTAACGAGCTGATGCGGTGCTGGGAAAACATCCACCGGATGTGGCAGGCCGAGTCCCACGTGCGCACGGTGCTGTTCCGTGAAGAGACACGCTGGCCCGGCTACTACTTCCGCGCTGACACGCCGAAGATCGACGAAGAGAAGTGGCACGTCTTCGCCAACTGCCGGCGCGATCCGAAGACCGGAGCCTGGGAGCTGATCAAGCGGCCCATCCTGCACGTCTTCGAAAGCCAGGCCGCCAAGGCTGGCGTTTAGTAACCAGGGGGCGGGACTTCGCGGTCCCGCCCCGTATTTTCGAGTACGAAGTGAGGCCCCGTGGAAGACCGCAATAAAACACGTTGTCCGCATTGCAGCGAAACATTGCAAAAGTGGAGCAGCCCAGAGCTCGGCGCCTGGAGTAGCGACTACCAGTACGTCTGCTTTAACGACCACTGCCCGTACTTTGAGGGCGGCTGGCGATGGATGCTGGAGCAATACAATGTGACGGCCTCCTACCGTTATCGATTCGAACCGGCGACAGGCGAGCGCGGTCCGCTTCCGGTATGGTCCAAGCAGGCGCTGCGCGCCTATATCATCGAATCCGAAGTTGGAGGTCCGAGCCATGACAGCAGTCGAGTCGGCGGCGCCCGCGATTCCGCAGGATGCGTCCCGTCTGGGTCCTGATGACCGCTTTACTTTCCGTTGCGATCCAACCGTGGATTGTTTCGGAAAATGCTGCCACGATGTTTCCATTGCGCTGACTCCTTATGACGTCCTGCGTATGAAGAAAGCCCGGGGGACGAACTCCTCCGATTTCCTGGACCGGCATACCTCGGTCGCCTACTCCACCGAGACCAATGTGCCAGTCGTCTTCCTCAAGATGGACGACGAGACCAAGCAGTGCTCGCTGCTTGGCGCCAAAGGCTGCGAGGTCTATGCCCACCGTCCCTGGGCATGCCGCATGTATCCGCTGGGAATGGCCGAGCCGGCCGATCCGCGCCAGTCGGCGCAGAGATTCTATTTCGTCGTTAAAGAAGAGTTGTGTCACGGTCACGGTAAAGGCGGCGAATGCGCCCTGCGTGAATTCATGCAGAACCAGGGAGTCGAGCCCTACGATGTGGCGCAGCACTCCTTCCGCAAACTGCTAGCCGTCGCCGCGCAACGCAAGCAGCCATTGAGCAGCGATCAATGCGCCATGTACTACATGGCCCTGTACGACGCGGATCGCTTCCGGCGCTTCGTTTTTGAGACGCGTTTCCTGGAGATGTTCGATATCGACGAGTCGGTCGTCGAAGAGGTGCGCACCGATGATGAAGAACTTCTGGAACTGGCCATCAAGTGGCTGGCCTTCAGTTTGTTCCAGCAGTGCTCCATGAGGCTGAGCAAAGCCGCGAAGCAAAAGCACGCAGCCAACGCGTCTGCGCCGAGCCAGGTGGGAGCGTCAGCGAGCTAAAGGATTATGTCAAACACGGAACCCAAGAACGGAAATCGCAAATCACTGCTCGTGATCGGCGGAGGAATTGCCGGAGTAACGGCGGCGATCGAAGCTGCCGAGACCGGACTCGAGGTCGTGCTGATTGAAAAATCGGCCTACCTCGGCGGCCAGGTGGCCCGCCTTCATCATTATTTTCCCAAGCTCTGCCCGCCCGCCTGCGGCCTGGAGATCAACTTCAAGCGTCTGCGCGGCAACCCGCGAGTCACGGTGCTGACGCTGGCCGAGCTGGAAAAGCTGGAAGGAGCCCCGGGTAACTACCAGGCGACGGTAAAGATCACGCCCCGCTTCGTGACCTCGGCCTGCACCTCGTGCGGCGACTGCACGGCGGCGTGTCCGGCGGAGCTGGCCGATCCCTTCGAGTTCGGATTGGCCAAGACCAAGGCGGTGCATACGCGCAAGTTGTCCGCCTATCCCGCGACCTATGTTGTGGAACGCTCCGCCTGCCCGCAGGGGTGCGACGCCTGCGTCAAGGCTTGCAAGTACGCGGCGATAGATCTTGCCCAGGCAGCGCAGTCCAAGACTTTGCAGGTAAGTTCGGTGCTGGTGGCGACCGGCTGGAAGCCCTATGACGCCACCAAGCTGGACAACCTCGGCTTCGGCAAGCACGCCAACGTGGTTACCAACCTGATGTTCGAGCGCCTGGCGTCCCTCGATGGCCCCAACGGCGGCAAGGTGCTCCGTCCCTCCGACCGCAAGGAACCCAAGTCGGTGGCCTTCGTGCAGTGCGCCGGCTCGCGCGACCACAACCATCTTCCTTACTGCTCCACGGTGTGCTGCTCCGCTTCGCTCAAGCAAGCCAGCTACGTGCGCAGCCTCTACCCGGAGGCCAAGGTCACGATCTTTTATATAGACCTCCGCACCTCCGGCCAGTTACAGGAGTTCGCCACCAAGGTGTGCGCGGATACGGGCATCGAGCTGGTCAAGGGCAAGGTGGGCAAGATCGAAGAGGACCCGCCGACCAAGAACCTGCAGCTCACTGTCGAAGACGTTCTCAACGGCAAGAAGACGACACAAAGCTTCGACATGGCTGTGCTGGCCACCGGCATGGTGCCGCAGACCGGCGGGCTGCCGGCGGATTGCAAACTCGACGAGTATGGCTTCGTAGCCAATGGCATGGCCGGAATTTATGCAGCCGGCTGCGCCAAGCGGCCCTCCGAGGTCGCCGGCAGCGTTCGCAGCGCCACCGGAGCGGCGCTGAAGGCATTACAGATCGCGGGGTCCCCAACAGACCTTGCGTCTGTTGGGGCAGCAATGGGGGCCGCGCACAATGGCTAAGAAGTTGGGAGTTTACATCTGCAGCGGTTGCTCCATCGGCGAGGCGATGGATGTCGAAAAACTGGCTAAGCTGGCCCAGTCAGAGTACAAGGCGGCCTCGGTTCACTGCCATTCGTTCCTGTGCGGCGACGAGGGCAGAGGCCTGATCCGGGCCGATCTCGAAAGCGGCGCCGTCGAAGCGGCCGTGATTGCCGCCTGCTCGCCGCGCACCATGACCGCGACGTTTACCTTCGATGCGCCGGCCATCGTCGAGCGCGTCAACTTGCGCGAGCAGGCCGCCTGGTCGCATGAAGCCAATAATGAGGATTCGCAGGCGCTGGCCGAAGACCTCGTTCGCATGGGCATCGTCAAGGCCGATAAATCCGAACCCCTGGAGCCGCTGGCCGAAGCGATTTCGCGCACCGTGATGGTGGTCGGAGGCGGCGTCGCCGGCCTGGGCGCGGCGCTGGCCGCCGCCGAGGCAGGCTACGAGGTTGTGCTGGTGGAGAAGCAGGCGCAGCTCGGAGGCTTCCTGGGGCAGATGAAGAAGAGCTTCCCCACGCAGGCTCCTTACACGGAAGCCACTTCCGACGGAATAGCGGCCAAGGCCGGCGCGGTGGCTTCGCATCCGCGCATCAAGGTCTTCTGCTCGGCCCGCATCGCGAAGACCGAGGGCCAGCCGGGAATGTTCGACGTGACCCTGGAAACGTCCTCAGGCCAGTCGGCCCAGCGGGTGGGCGCCATTGTCCTGGCCAGCGGATGGAAGCCGTACGATACCGCCAAGCTGACGTCAATGGGATATGGCCTCCCGAACGTCGTCACCAACGTTGAGTTCGAGCGCATGGCCGCCGGCAAGGGCATCGTTCGCCCATCGGATGGAAAACCGGTCCAGCGCGTATTGTTCCGGCAGTGCGCCGGCTCGCGCGAGGACGGCCACCTGCCCTATTGCTCTTCAGTCTGCTGCATGACGACCCTCAAGCAAATGGAGGAGGTCCGCGAGCAGAATCCGCAGGCTGAAATTTTCGTCGTCTACCGCGACATAATCACCCCGGGACCATACGAGAAGTACTACCAGAAGCTGCAGGAGCAGCCGCTCAACTTCTTCATGAAGGGGAAGGTAACGGCGCTCGAATCCGGAGTGGAAGGGCGGGTGCGGGTAAGCCTCGATAGCGAATTGCTCGGGGCGCCGATGCAGGCCGAAGTCGACCTGGTGGTGCTGGCCAGCGGCATGGTTCCCAATTCCGCCGATGGTCCGGCAATCCGCGCTCTGCGCGATGCCACCGCCAAGCTGGCGCGCAACGAATCGGAAACGCAGGTTCAGGAGGCGCAGAAGACGATTGATCAGTTCAAGTGCCACGAGGGAACGGAGATTCTGAACCTCAATTACCGCCAGGGACCGGACCTGCCGGTGTTGCAGGATGGGTTCTCGGATTCGAAGTTCATCTGCTTCCCCTATGAAAGTCTGCGCACGGGCATTTACGCCGCCGGCGCGGTGCGCGCGCCCATGGATGCCGCTCTGGCCGAAGAAGACGCCTGGGGAGCGGCGCTGAAGGCCATTCAAAGCATCGAGCTGGCATCGCATGGCCAGGCCGTGCATCCGCGCGCCGGCGATCTCTCCTATCCCAGCTTCTTCCTGCAACGCTGCACGCAGTGCAAACGCTGCACCGAGGAGTGTCCCTTCGGCTCGCTCGACGAGGATGAGAAGGGCACGCCGAAGTTCAACGCCTACCGCTGCCGCCGCTGCGGCATCTGCATGGGCGCCTGCCCGGAGAGAATTGTCTCCTTCAAGAATTACTCGGTGGACATGATCGCGAGCATGATCAAGGCCATCGAGGTGCCGGAGGAGTTCGAGGAGAAGCCGCGCGTGCTGGTGCTGGCCTGCGAAAACGACGCCTATCCCGCGCTCGACCTGGCCGGGCAGAACCGCCAGAAGTACGACCCCTGCGTGCGCATCATTCCCCTGCGCTGCCTCGGCTCCATGAACATTGTGTGGATCGCCGACGCCTTGTCGCGCGGGATTGACGGCGTGCTGCTGCTGGGCTGCAAGTTTGGCGACGATTATCAGTGCCACTTCATGCGCGGCAGCGAGCTTGCCAACCGCCGCCTGGAAAACGTAAAGGAAACTTTGCAGCGGTTGCAGCTGGAATCGGAACGCATCTCCCTGGTGCAGCTCGGAATTGACGAGTACCACCGAATGCCCGAGGTGATCGACCAGTTCGTCGCCCGCATCCGCGAGATAGGACCGAACCCGTACAAGGGATTTTAGATGGCCACACCTATTCTGATCGAACCCGATGGCGGATTGATCCGCGACGTGATGGAGGCCGGCGGAGCGGACGTCAAGAAGTGTTTCCAGTGCGCCACCTGCACCGCGGTTTGCTCGCTCGCGACCGCCGACTCCGCCTTCCCGCGCAAGCAGATGCTTCTCGCCCAGTGGGGCCTCAAAGAACAGCTCACCGCCGACCCCGGGCCGTGGCTCTGCTTCTATTGCGGCGAGTGTTCCAAGACTTGTCCCCGCGAGGCCAACCCCGGCGAAACCATGATGGCCATTCGCCGCTACCTCACCGCCCACTACGACTGGACAGGGCTGTCGCGGCTGATGTACCGCTCGGCCGCCTGGGAGATAGGCGTGCTGGCGGTGGTGGCCGCCATCGTGGTGCTGTTCTTTACCGTGCCGGCCAACTTTGGCTTCGGCCTGCTGAGTCATTCGCCGCAAGCCCTGTCGGCCGTAATGCTGGACCACTTTGCGCCCAAGGAAGTCGTGCACCGCGCCGACCAGGTGCTGGCCATCCTGCTGAGCATTTGCCTGCTGATAAACGCCGCGCGCATGTTTACCGCCCTGACGCGCGGTGAAAGCATCCCGCTGCGTCTTTACCTGGCGCAAATCCCGGCTCTGATTGTCGAGGCGGTGACGCAGAAGCGCTGGAAGAACTGCGGCGGAGACGGCAGCAGGAACTGGCTGCGCCACTTCCTCCTGGTCACCGGCTACGGCACGATTTTTGGGCTGGTGGCGCTCTTCCTGCCGTGGTTCCAGATCGAGAACAGCAGCTTTCACTGGACGAGCATACTGGGCTACTACTCGACGGCGATTCTGCTCGGCACCACGGTATGGATCATTCTCGACCGGGCCAACCATAAGACCGAGATGCACCGCTTCAGCGAGCTTTCCGACTGGCTCTTCCCGGTCTTGCTTTTTCTGACGGGATTTACCGGCATTCTGCTGCATCTGTTCCGGCTGCTGAACCAGCCGATGCCCACTTACGTCACGTACACGGTCCACCTGGCGATAGCGGTGCCAATGCTGGTGGTGGAGGTGCCGTTCGGCAAGTGGGCGCACCTGCTGTACAGGCCGATTGCGATTTATGTTGCCGGCGTGAAAGCCGTGGCGCTGAAGGAGGGCGCGGTTCTGCCCCAGGCGCAGGCGGCAAGCGTTGGCGGGGAACGGTAAGTGCCGGACCGGCGCGGTTGCGGCCGGCGAGGCAGGACTTAATTGGCGTTTGGAAGGCACGTTCATATCAAGGAGAATTTATGAGTAAGCTAGTCCCACCGCATGGTAGTTCGCAGTTGAAACCCCTCCTGCTTGAAGGTCAGGCGCGAGCCGAGGAAGTAAAACGCGCGCAGGGCCTGAAGAAGGTCATGATAACCAGCCGTGAAAGCGGCGACCTGATGATGATGGGCATTGGCGCTTTCACCCCTCTTGACGGCTTTATGGGCAAGCAAGACTGGCAGGGCGTATGCGACAGCTACAGCATGCCCAGCAAGAAAGGCCTGTTCTGGCCCATTCCCGTTACCTTGTCGACCACTGAAGACGTTGCCAAGTCGATTGGCGCCAACCAGGATGTCGCCCTCTGGGATACCGAGCAGAACGAGCTGGTAGCGACCATGAAGGTGACCGAGAAGTACACCATCGACAAGACGCACGAGTGCAAACAGGTCTTCCGCACCAATGACCCGGAGCACCCGGGCGTACAGAAGGTCATGGAGCAGGGCGCGGTCAACCTGGCCGGGCCGGTCAAGGTCGTCTCCGAGATGTTCTTCCCCGACGAGTTCAAGGGCATCTATGAGCGTCCGGCGGAAGCGCGCAAGCAGTTCGAAGAGCGCGGCTGGAACACGGTGGCCGCCCTGCAGTTGCGCAATCCCATGCACAACTCGCACGCCTACCTGGCGTGGATCGCCATCGAGATCTGCGACGGCGTTTATGTTCACCAGTTGCTCGGCAAGCTGAAGCCCGGCGACATTCCGGCCGACGTGCGCGTGCGCGCCATCGACGCGCTGGTCAGCAAGTACTTCCGCAAGGAGCGCGTGATCCAGGGCGGATATCCGATGGAGATGCGTTATGCCGGTCCGCGTGAGGCGCTGCTGCACGCCCTCTTCCGGCAGAACTATGGCTGCTCGCACCTGATCGTGGGGCGCGACCACGCCGGCGTGGGCAACTACTACGGCCCATTCGACGCGCAGAAGATATTCGCGGAAGTCCCGGCCGGCGCCCTGGCCATTCAGCCTATGCCGCTCGACTGGACTTTCTGGTGCTACGAGTGCGGCTCCATGGCTTCCATGAAGACCTGCCCGCACGACAGCAAGGCCGTCATCGACGACAACGGCAACTACAAGGGCGGGGCCCGGTTGCTGCTCTCCGGCACCATGCTGCGCAAGCTGATGAGCGAGAACAAGCCGGTTCCGGCCGAGTTCTCCAAGCCGGAAGTGATCAAGGTTTTGAAAGAGTACTACGACAAACTGGAAACGAGAACGGAGGTGAAACTGCACAAAGCCGCAACGGGAGAGAAGTAGGCACCGTCCGTGAGGCCGGATGGTGCCGGCCGTTAGCGGCGTCCCGGCAAGCGCGTTTTCCGGCTTGCCGGGGTGCTTCGGCGGCTGCGCACGAAGGCGCGCTTCCCGCCGCCCAGAAGGGCCGCAACCCAGCCGTTCACCCCTGCAAGCGCAAATACGGCGCTTGCCCGGGCCCGCGTTGCGGCTCTCTGTGCGGACTAAAAACCAGTAAGCAAAGCTGATGATGTACGCACGTCCAATCCGATCGTCGGCAAAGTCACTTCTTTCATATCTCGCTGGGAAATTCCTTTTTTTTCATATTTTTCACTTTAGGCGCCCTGAGGTTTCTGGCTCGGGGTTCGTGTCTTTACCACTTGGCCCGGGGATTGAGGTCCTTGGGCGCGCTAGCAAGGAGGAGCAAAGAATGCGCAAGCTTTCTTGGAAGTTGCTCGTTGTTGTGGCGGTGCTGCTGCTAGTGCCGGCGCAGGTGTTTGCGGCCGGGGGCGGCTCCATCAGCCCTATGGTTCTGGTGGCGGATACCCGCAAGTTCAGCGGTCTGGAAGCTTGGTGGGGCAATTTATATAACGAAGGCCATCTTATGTTTACACTCGTTACCTGCCTCGTCATTCCCTGTTTCGGAGTTCTCCTGGGACTGATCGCCGACCGCGCGATGGCCCTGCTGGGTATCGACCTGAGGAAACGGGTCTTGGCCGAACACTAGTTCGACCGAATTCAGGTGTGGAGACACACCGGGAGGGAATTATGGACTGGCTGCATACACTGATGCCCATTTCCGGCGTCCCAATTTTTTGGCCAGGACTGGTTATTTTGGGGTTCGGTGTCGGCATTATTGGCGGTTTTTTCGGCATGGCAGGGGCGTGGATGGTGACTCCCGGCCTTAACATTCTGGGCTTTCCGATGTCGTTTGCCATCGGAACCGACATCGCGCATATGGCCGGCAAGTCGGTCATATCCACCATGCGGCACTCGAAATTCGGCAACGTGGATTACCGGCTCGGCTTCATCATGATCTTTGGCACGATCGGCGGCTTTGAGGTTGGAGCGCAGATGATCATGTGGCTGGAGCGCATTGGCCACATCGACATGGTGGTTCGGTGGCTCTACATCGTGCTGCTGACTTGTATCGCCTGCATGGTGTTTACCGATGTTTCCAAGCGGAAGAAGAAGGAGCGCGAAGCGCTGGCTTCCGGCAAAAAACTGGATCCCCTGGCTACCGGCCTGGAATGGCACAAGACGCTGCACAAGATCAAGATCCCCCCGGTCATCGAGTTCAAGACGGCGGGCATTCGCTGCTCGGCCTGGCTGCCGATCAGCATCAGCTTCTTTACCGGATGGCTGGCGGGCATACTCGGCATCGGCGGCGGCTTGATCCGCATGCCCTCGCTGATCTACCTGGTTGGAGTTCCCACTCACATTGCCGTCGGCACGGACCTGTTTGAAGTTGTGGTTTCCGGCCTCTATGGAGCGGCAACTTACAGCTACAAGGGCCGGGTCGAGCTGTTTGCGGCCATGGTCATGCTGCTGGGCGCGGCGGTTGGCGC
>JBEKQR010000054.1:0-14951 GCA_049519515.1 Candidatus Korobacteraceae bacterium | reverse complement strand
GCGGCCAACTCCGCCGACCGCGCGGCCGACTCCACCTGCACCGCGCCCGTCTATTCAGCCAGTAAAGCCAATTGGTCCGGCGCGGCCCGGCCCGGTCGTCGGCCCGGTGAAGCCCGGCCCGGTCGGCCCGGTAAGGCCCGGCCCGGTCGTCGGCCCAGTGAAGCCTGGTCCGGTCGGCCCGGTAAGGCCCGGCCCCGTGCCGCATCCTGTTGGCCCAGTCGTGGGCCCGGTGAAGCCCGGTCCCGGACCGCATCCCGGCCCAACTCCCGGTCCGCATCCTGTTGGCCCAATTGCAAGACCTGGCCCGGTTCCGGGGCCGCATCCCATACCGCACCCCGGGCCGCATCCCACGCCTGTCAGGCCTGTAAACTTGCGTAGCGACCCGCATCATCTGCCACCGCTTCGAGACACGCATGTCGTTGCGGGTCCTGGCGGCAGCCGGAGAATGGTCGACAATCAGAACAAGGTTAGAGGTTTTGAAGGCAACGGCAAGGTAGCCAGATTCGATTCCCGCGGCAAAGCCCAATACATTCATGACGACCGGCGCGGGGTCACCATCAGCCGCGGACCTGGCGGTGTGCGGCAGGTGATGAAGCCACTGCCGGGCGGCGGAAGAGTCATGAGCATGGGTCCCCATCGCGGGTTCGTGGAACACCGCTACGTGCCTCCGCGGGGCATGCGTGTGCCTCCTGGCCGGGCGTATGTGCAGCGGACCTACGTGGTCAACAACGTCCGCTACTCGCGCGTGTATGCCAGGTACAACTATCGCGGAGCGCCGTATTACCGCTACGCGCCGGCCGCCTATTACCGTCCGGCGTTTTATGGTTATGCGGCCAGGCCCTGGCCGGGACCGGTTGTCTTTGGCTGGGGTTGGGGTGGAGCGCCTTGGTTTGGTTTCTACGCCGGCTACTTCGCGCCCGCGCCTGCTTATCCGGAACCTTCGCTGTGGCTGACCGACTTCCTGCTGGCAGAAAACCTGAAGGCCGCCTATGACGCCCAAGCTGCCGAGCAGGCACAAGGAGCCCCACCGCCGCCACCGGCCGAAGCTGGCGGCGACCAGGGGGCACTGACTCCGGAGGTAAAGCAGCTTATAGCCCAGGAAGTGCAAGCGCGGATAGATGAGGAGCGCGCGGCGGCGGCCGGCGCCGGGGCGCAGCCAGTGATGCCAGTGCCAGGGCCAGAAGTACCGCAGCCGGCGCCAGCGCCGGGGCCGATAGTGGTCCCGCCGCCGGCGGACAACGCTGCGCCTGCCGCTGGTGAGGAGCTGCCCGAGGCGTTGAGTCCCAAGCACCGGGTGTTTATTGTCTCCACTCCCATCCAAGTAACGTCCGATGACCAGGAGTGCACGCTTACTCCCGGGGACGTGATTACGCGGCTGACGGACACTCCCGACCAGGACAATCTGGTTCGGGTGGCCGTGCTGAGCAGCAAGCCGGGCGATTGTGCTTCCGGCCTGCAGGTACTGGCCACGGTCGAGGAGCTGCAGGACATGTACAACAGCTTCCAGGAACGGCTTGATAGCGGACTCTCGGAGCTGGCGAAGACTCAGGGGACGGGCGGAATGCCGGCCGCTCCCGACACCAGCACGATTGCCGGAGAGGTGCCCGCACCGCCGCCTGACCAGGATGCCGAAGCCGTGCTAAACGACGAGGAGAAGGCAGCCGATCAGAGTGAGGCTGAACTGCAAAAAGAAGCCTTCATCGGAAACGCCGGCGGATAGCGAATACCGGGTTTCCGCTCTATGCCCCATCCCCGCGAAAGTGGGGATGGGGTTTTGTTTTGCCGCGTGTTTCACGTTTCGCTAGAGCTGATTGGTTTTTGGTGTAGCCGTATTGTGGAGTTTCCTATAAAAACCTTCAACTGTGTTTTCCCACAGGCAGTAGCGGGATGCTTCGGCCCGCCACCCCGGCGGGCCTCAGCATGACATCTTGAGAACGGATACAGTCAATCCGGAAACCACGCTAATTCCTAAACTGCTCTGGACAGCGTGGCTGAAGTGCTCTCCACGCTGAAGCGTGGGCTAACTGAACATTGCGCCTCCGGCGCGTCGCGCATAGCTGCTCGCCGAGTCGCGGCGCCTTCATGAATGCGGATGTTGAACGGTTGGAAACTACCGTGCAGAATAGTCGCTACGGCAGCCGGGGAACAGCGACGGACTTAGCGTCCGGCAGAGCCGCCGGCGGTGGTGGCCAAAGCGGTGGCTGAGGGCTTTTCGACAGCACGGTTGTGGCTGAGTGCATTCAGGATGCCGACGATGGTGACATAACCCAAGCCAATTCCGAAAGCTAATGAGCCGATAATGGTAGAACCGAGGGCGATGGAGATCACTAAAGTATTCAAGTTCGTCTGCCTTTACCAGGCGCTGCATCCGGCGAGGGCCTCGGCAACAATCATTCTTGCCGTTGCTGGGCGGCCTGCCCGGAGCGCGCGAAAAGCTTACAAGGCCCACTCTTCTTTATAGATGCACTGTAACGATCTACGGACGCTAAACCGCAGTGGCCGTTGTAGCAAGTGAAATATGAGATGCCTTTGCTTTTTTACCTGCCGGCAATAATTCCGGCTGCCATGTTCACTCCAACGGCCGCAACCGCTGGCGTTTGATGTGCCCCGGGCGTAATCGCCGCCGCTATGTTCACCTATTGTCGCGCGGATGGCGGCAGGTTTGACGTCCGGCTCTGTTGCCTTCTAAGATACCTTAGTCGAAATGTCTTCCTTACTTTGCGGCCTCATCCGGGCGATGTCCACATCTCCGTGGGCCTTGTCCTTGGTCCTGCCGCGAGCATTTTTTCGGACATGCCAATCACAAAAATTTCGGTGCGCGGGGCGCGCCAGCATAACCTGAAGAACATTTCGGTCGAGATTCCGCGCAATTCGCTGACCGTGATTACCGGGCTCAGCGGCTCGGGCAAGTCGTCGCTTGCCTTCGACACCATATACGCCGAGGGCCAGCGGCGCTACGTGGAGACGCTGTCGGCCTATGCGCGCCAGTTCCTCGACCAACTGGAGCGGCCGGACGTCGATGCCATTGACGGCCTCAGCCCGTCCATCTCCATTGAACAAAAGACTACCAGCCGCAGTCCCCGCTCGACCGTGGGAACAATCACCGAGATTTACGACTATTTACGCTTGCTCTACTCCTCCATCGGGTTTCCCCATTGCCCGAATTGCGGCCGGGAAATCTCTCCCCAATCGGCGGAGCAGATCGTGGCTCGCTTGCTGAGCATGACGTCACTCCCGGGCAGCAAACAACCGGCCGCGGCGGAGGCCGACCAGACACGCATCATGCTGCTGGCGCCGCTGGTGCGCGGGCGCAAGGGCGAGTTCAAGAAAGAGCTGGAGAAGCTGGCCCAGCACGGTTTTACCCGCGCCCGCATTGATGGCGAACTGGTCAGCCTGGAAGACGACATACGCCTGGACAAGCGCCGCAACCACACCATAGAAGTCGTGGTCGACCGGCTGCTGCTGAAGCCCGGCATCGAGCGCCGCCTGGCCAATTCCGTCGAGGCCGCCATGAAGCTCGGGCAGGGGCTGGTGCAGGTAGCGGTGGTCGGGCAGACTGAAGAACAGCTTTATTCCTCGCGCATGGCTTGTACGGCCTGCGGCGTCAACGTCCCGCAGATGGAGCCGCGTTCGTTTTCCTTCAACAGCGTCTATGGCGCCTGCCCCGAATGCAACGGCCTGGGCTCGAAGTACGACTTCGACCCGGCCAAGGTCGTGGTCGACTGGTCGAAGCCGCTGCTTGACGGCGGCCTGGGGCCGGGCAGCGGCTCGACCTACTTGCAGTCCATGCTGAAGCGCACGGCGGAGTATCACGGCTTCGATCTCTCCGCGCCGTTCGAGCAGCTTCCGCCGGCGGTGCAGAACCTGGTGCTCTACGGCGCCGATAAGAACGGCGGCGGTTTTCGCGGGGTCTTTACCTTTCTGCGGCAGATGATGGAAGAGTCCAACTCCGACAGCTACCGCGAGTGGCTGCTGAACTACATGTCCGCCACTCCATGCCGGCGCTGCCAGGGCCGGCGGCTGCGGGCGGAGAGCCTGGCAGTGACCGTCAACGGCATGTCAATCTCCGACTTCACGGCGCTGCCGGTGGCCCGCGCCATGGAGGCGGTGGGCGCCATCCGGCTGAACGAGCGCGAGGAGAAGATCGCCGGCCGCGTGCTGCGCGAGATCGGCGAACGGCTGGGATTCCTGCAACACGTCGGGCTGGGCTATATCTCGCTGGACCGTTCGGCGGCGACACTCTCCGGCGGCGAAGGCCAGCGCATCCGGCTGGCAACGCAGATCGGCTCCCGGCTGCGCGGCGTGCTCTATGTGCTGGACGAGCCCTCGATCGGCCTGCACCATCGCGACAACTCGCGCCTGCTGCAGTCGCTGGAGTCGCTGCGCGACCTGGGCAATACCGTGCTGGTGGTCGAACACGATGAAGAGACCATCCGCCGGGCCGATTACGTGATCGACCTGGGTCCGGGAGCGGGCCGCCATGGCGGAGCCGTGGTCGCCGCCGGAACCCCCAGCCAGATTGCCGACGAGCCCGAGTCGCTGACCGGCCAGTACATCAGCGGGCGCAAGCAGATTCCCGTTCGCCAGCAGCGGCGCCAGCCGAACGGGCAGGCCATCACCATCCTGGGAGCGCAGCAGAACAATTTGAAGAACCTGGATGTGAGCTTCCCGCTGGGAGTGATGACGGTGGTGACCGGGGTCTCGGGGTCTGGCAAGTCTACGCTGGTGAATGACATTCTTTACCGCGCGCTGGCGCGCCAGCTCTACCGCTCGCGCGAAGATCCGGGGAAACACCGCGCCATCCAGGGCTCGGAGCAGATCGACAAGGTGATTCGCATCGATCAGTCGCCCATCGGACGCACTCCACGCTCCAACCCGGCGACCTACACCGGCGTATTCACCAACATCCGCGAGCTCTACGCCATGCTGCCCGAGTCGCGCGAGCGCGGCTACAAGGCGGGACGCTTCTCCTTCAACGTCTCCGGCGGACGCTGCGAGGCCTGCCAGGGTGAAGGCGAGCGCCGCATCGAGATGAACTTCCTGCCCGACGTTTACGTGCTGTGCGAGGTCTGCGGCGGCAAGCGCTACAACCACGAGACGCTGGCGGTGAAGTACAAGGGCTGCTCCATCGCCGACCTGCTGGAGACGCCCATCGCCGACGCGCTCACGGTGCTGGAAAACATTCCCCAGGCGCGGCAGCGGCTGCAGACGCTGGTCGATGTCGGCCTCGGCTACATACACCTGGGACAATCTTCGGTCACGCTCTCCGGCGGCGAGGCGCAGCGCATCAAGCTGGCGCGCGAGCTCAGCAAGCGGCAGACCGGACGCACCCTTTACCTGCTCGACGAGCCCACCACCGGCTTGCACTTCGAGGACGTCAACAAGCTGCTCGATGTGCTGCACCGGCTCACCGATCTGGGCAACACGGTCATCATCATCGAGCACCATCTCGACGTCATCCGCAACGCCGACTGGATCATCGACCTCGGCCCCGAAGGCGGGGAGGAGGGCGGACGATTAGTGGCACAGGGAATGCCTGAGCAGGTGGCGCGGATCAAAAAGTCCTACACCGGGCAGGCGCTGGCGGGAGTGCTCAAGGCCGGGACGAGGGATTAGGGGTTAGACCTACTGCAGTTCTGCGCCAGCGTGTACATGGAAGCTCGGGTGAACAGGCAATTGGAACCGGAATACTCGTCGCCGCAGCCTTCCTTCGGGTTTGTCCTGTCCATTCCTCTCCGCCCTCGCCTTGGTAGTAAGCTGGTAGGGTGGAGAGCTACTTCAATTACTTCACGGAAATTGAGCAGCATTTCCAGCAGCGGCGGGGAAACCTGCTGCTGCTCTCGACCCTGGACTGGGCGCTGATCGAGTCCTGGAAGGATGCCGGCCTGCCGCTGGAAGCGGTGCTGCGCGGCATCGATGCCACCTTCGACAAGTACGACCGCCGGCCCAGCAAGACGCGCAAGATCAACTCGCTGGCCTACTGCTCGCAGGAGGTGCTGGCCGCGGCCGAGCAGATGAAGGAGGCGGCCACCGGAAGCGCGCGCCCATCTCGCGACGGCGGCGGCCTGGAACAGGAACGCGTGATCGCCTTTCTGGAGCGCAATGGCAAAATTTTCGCCTCCGCCACCCTGCCCGAAGCCGCCACGGGGCTGGTGGCGGAGTACTCGCGCAAGCTGCTGGAAATGGCGCAGCAGCTTCGGGCATCGCAGCGCGCGGCAGCAGACGCAACCACGCAATCCACCGGAAACGGCGCCATCGCTGGAAGCGCAAGTGTGACTTTTGCAGCGGCCCCGACCATGGAAGAGCTGGAACGCCGCCTGACAGTGATGGAGGAAAAGCTTTTTGCCACGCTGCTGGCGTGCTCACCCGATGATCTGCTGGTCGCCATACGCGCCCAGGCCGAGCGCGAACTGGCTCCCTACCGCAGCAAGATGGCGGGAGCGCAGATCGAGCAACTTCTGAAGCAGTGTACCCACCGCCGCCTGCTTGACCACTATGGCCTCGCGCGCCTCAGTCTTTTCTATATGTGAAAAGCGAAACCACAGTGTTCACAGAGGACACAGAGGCAGGACGGCTGGATCGAGTTTCGAGTTTCAAGTTTCGAGTTTCGCCTTGTGGATTCACCGGATTACCGGCTATGGCAATTTGATGGGTGCCCCAGGTTCCGCGCCGAATAGAAATTCGTTTGAGACAAGCTGCGCAGCCTGGTTGAGCCTTACCCTTTTTAACATCCGGGCTCTCTGGCTTTTCGGCGCTAACCTGGGGAATACGAACTCCGTTGAAACTTGAAACTTGAAACTGGAAACTCTCTTCTGTGCAACTCTGTGTCCTCTGTGGTTAAGCTATACTTTTGTGTTTAAGGAAACTGACGTTTGCAGCTCACTATTGAAAAAATGATCTATGGCGGCGACGGCCTGGGCCGGCTGGCGACGGAAGCGGGCGGCCAGCCGGGCGAAGCGCCGGCATCTCCGCAGGGGCAGAGCAAGCGTATGCAGGTGACTGCGGCGCAGAAAAGCGGTGAAGCTTCCGTCTCCCGCGGCAAGGCGGTTTTTGTGCCGTTCGTGCTGGAGGGCGAACGCGTCGAGATTGAAGTGGTCGAGAGCCGTCCCGGGTTTGCCCGTGGCCGGGCGCTCTCGCTCGTTTCGCGCTCGCCGCAGCGGGTCGAGCCTGGCTGTCCCTACTTTGGACGATGTGGCGGCTGTCACTACCAGCACGCCAGCTATGAGCACCAGCTTGCCATCAAGCAGCAGATTCTGCAGGAGACGCTTCGCCGCACCGCCAAGATGGAGCTGGAGGTTCCGCTGCAGGTGCACGCTTCGCCGCCCTGGCATTACCGCAACCGCACGCGGCTGAAGGTGCAGAATCCGCCCCAGCAGAGGCAAAGACGGTCCCGCCAAGCGGGACCGGGGACCCCGGAAATAGAGCCCGCGGCCACAGTGGCATTGCAAGAATCTCTTGATCCGCAAAGTTTCGGGCTGGGGTATTTCGCTCACGGCTCGCACCGGTTTGTGGCAGTGGAGCAGTGTCCGATAAGCTCGCCGCTGATCAACCGCGCTCTGCGGGCGCTGCTGGAAGTCGATGAATTCCGGCCATGGGCGCCAAATGTCGCAGAGGTCGAGCTGTTCGCCAATCACGATGACAGTGCGCTGCTGGCCGGCTTTTATCTGCGCAACGCGGTTGACGCTGCTAAGTTTCGTCTGTGCTTCCAGGCGCTGGAGGCGGCGCTGCCTGAGCTTCGCGGGGCCGCGCTGATCCTCGGCGAGGTGGACGAGGACGGCGGCTCGTCCGTTTCCCACCATCTTCCGCAAATTCTGGGAGAGCGCTGGTTGCAGTACACCACTCAGGAAGGCCAGTTTCTGGCGGGAGTGGGAAGTTTCTTTCAGACGAACCGCTTCCTGGTGGACGAGTTGGCAAGCACGGTTGTCGCCGGGTCGCAGGGGCGCCGGGTGCTCGACCTCTACGCCGGGGTCGGACTATTTTCGCTTCCGTTGTCGCGGAGCTTCGAGCGGGTGACCGCCGTGGAGATAGCGCCGTCGGCCATCGGCGCGCTGCGCGCCAACAGCGTTCACCCCAGCGAATGCAAAAACGGCATTCGCCAGGGACCCCGCAGCGACGCCTTCGAGGTGGTCGAGGCCGCGAGCGAGCAGTTCCTGCGCAGCCTCGACCCGGGCGAGGAGGTGGATTTGGTAGTGGTCGATCCTCCGCGCGCCGGCCTGGGCGAGAACACGGCGCGCGCGCTGGCGGCCCTGCGCACGCCGCGGCTTACTTATGTCTCCTGCGATCCGGCTACCCTGGCCAGGGACTTGCGCCCGCTGCTGGACGCAGGCTTCCTGGTGCGCGAAGCGCACCTGCTGGATCTGTTTCCGCAGACTTTTCACCTGGAAACGGTCTTACAGCTTGAGCGGTAGTTCAGATGGGAAACTATTGAGACCTGCATAAATAATGCTCTAAGCCATTTTGCAGCGTCCCTACGGGACTCGAATCAAACAACTCCATCTTCCCCGCACTGAAGTGCGGGGCTAACTGAACATTGCGCCTACGGCGCGTCGTCGCCCGGGAACGGTACCCGGCGGGCGTTTCATGTGCTAATCAGCACCGGACAATCATGTGCTAACGACAGTTCTGGCGAATCGCCCTTTCTGCCTCGGCCAAAAACAGGTACCATGCTTGGGTTCCCGATACGAGCTTTGAGGTTTCGTAACCGATTTCAGGAGGAAACAGAAAGAGCGCAGGGAGCCGCTTGCTAAAATCTGAAATCAACAATCTGCAATCTGAAATAGTTCTGGAGAGGAGCCGCATGTACGCTTTAGCCATTCTTCGTTACCGTCGTCCACTGGAAGAGATTGTGAAAGTAGTCGACGAGCACAGGGCTTACCTGGGCGATTTAAAAAAGAAGGGAATCCTGCTGGCCTCCGGGCCGCTCGATCCGCGCACAGGAGGGGCATTGCTATTACGCGTTCCCGATAACGACGTGCAGGGCACGCTCGACCGCGTCCGCGATGGCGATCCTTTCGTCAAGCACGGAGTGGCTCAATACGAACTGATGGCTTGGAACGTCATGCTGGGCGTGGACGGACTGAATAAGCTCTGAGCGAAGATAGATCTAACTCGAATCCACCCCAGCCGGCGCAACGCTCGCCCGGGCAAACGCCTCCGGGGTCTGCGGCGAATGGCGATTTCCCAATCGCTGGGCTGGAACAACGGTGTTTGCCGGAGGCCCCGCGCCGGCCCCTGTCGACTGCGTTCGCGGATTCGGCGCGGGAGCCGCCTGCAGCCGTACTCTCACCTCAGGCGCAAGAGGCGCGCCCGCCGGCAATCCTGTGCCGCGAGCCGGTGTTCCTGGCGGTGGTGGCATTTGCGGGCGGCATTGTTGCCGGCGGCTGGATATGGCACCCGCCGCTCGTGTGGATCAGCGCGATCCTGTTGCTGTTGGCCGCCGGGACTTTTCTTGCCGGGAGGCTTCCACGAGTCTCGTTGCTCACGGTAGCCGTAGCCTTCGCCTGCCTGGGCGCCTTCGTGGCGCAGTGCCGCGATGCCGCCAGCGGGCCGGAAGCGCCCATCAAGCAGTTCACCTCCGGCCAGCCGGTCGTGCTGACCGGCTATGTCTCCCGCGACGGCACGTTCAAACCGGGGGCGTTTGGGGGCATTCAGCAATCGATCGATCTCGAAGTGGAGCGGATCGAAGGCGCCGGCATCTCTCCCGCGGCGGTCTTCCACCCCAGTAAGCCAGAAGCAGGCTTACTGGGGACCCCGGCCAGCGGCGGCATCCGCCTGACGCTGTACAGGAAGCGTCATTCGCCCGATCCTCACGACGAAAGTGATGAAGAGCTGCCTGGCCAGGCCAGTGCCAGCTCGGCGGCGCTGTTCTACGGCCAGCGGGTGCGGCTCGAGGCCAAGCTGCGTCCGGCGTTGAACTACAAGAATCCGGGAGCGTGGGACTATCGCGGCTACCTGGAGTCAATTGGCATCTCCGCGCTGGGCTCGGCCGAGGCGGAGAGCGTGCAGGTGCTGCCCGGAGTTGGCGGCACGCGCTTCGGGCGCTGGCGATGGGCGGCGCGGCGCAACGTGCTGCGCACCATTCACCGGGTGTGGGAGGCGCCGGAGGCGGGGCTGTTCGATGGCGTGCTGATCGGCGAGCGCCACTACATCAGCCGCGAAGTGCAACTGGAATTCCAGCGCAGCGGCACCTATCACCTGCTGGTCGTCTCCGGGTTGAACATTGCCATCCTGGCCTTTGCCATTTTCTGGGTGATGCGGCGGGCGGGCGCCGGGCCGGAGATCGCTACTCCGGTAACCATCCTGCTCTGTTGCGGGTTCGCGGCGCTGACCGATTCGGGCTCGCCGGTCCTGCGCGCGGTGCTGATGTTCGCCGTCTATCAGACGACGCGGCTGTTCTACCGCCAGCGGGCGGCGCTCAACGCGGTGGGCGTCGCCGCTCTTATGTTATTGGCGTGGAATCCGCGCCAGTTGTTCGACCCCAGTTTCCAGTTGACCTTTCTGGCGGTGGTCATAATCGGCGGCCTGGCGATTCCGATCGTCGGCCGCACGCTGGGCCCATACCGGTGGGCGTTGCGCGGATTGCAAGTGACTGGCATGGACCAGGCGTTCGATCCCAAGCTGGCGCAGTTCCGCGTCGAGCTGCGCATGATCGCCGGACGCCTGGCGAACCTGGTGGGACGCCGCGCCGCCTGCGCGCTGCTGACCGGCGTAGTGGGATTTTTTCTGGCGGCCTATGAAGTGGCGCTCGTTTCGCTGCTCATGCAGCTTGGGCTGGCGCTGCCCATGGCGTGGTACTTCCATCGCGTCACGCTGACGGCGCTGGCGGCCAACTGCCTGGTTGTGCCGCTCACCGGCGTGCTGATGCCGGCCGGCGTATTGGCCGTGGCCGTGGGCTTTGTCTCTCCGTTGCTGGCGCAGCCGGCGGCCTGGATCGCCAGTTGGGCGCTGAAGTTCATTTTGGGAACGGTCAGCTTGCTGGGCAGCGGCAAGATTGCGGACTATCGCATTCCCACGCCTGATGTGGCGGTCGCCATCGGCTGCGCGGCTTCGCTCGCCTTGGCCATACTGCTGGTCCGCCGGCGCAAACTGGCAGCCATCTTCGGAATCGTGGCGCTCTGCGTTTCCGCCGCGTGGGTTGCGGTCCATCCCGCCGGCCGCCACCTGCACAGCGGCAAGCTGGAGCTGACGGCCATCGACGTGGGCCAGGGAGATTCGCTGCTGGTGGTTACGCCGGAGGGAAAAACGCTGCTGCTCGATTCCGGCGGCCTGGTGGGCAACGGACACTCGGAGTTCGAGGTCGGCGAAGATGTTGTCTCTCCATATCTATGGTGGCGCGGGCTGCAAGGTCTCGATGCCGTTGCGTTGAGCCATGGCCACGCCGACCACATCGGCGGCATGAGCGCGGTGATTCGGAACTTCCATCCGGCGGAGCTGTGGATGGCGCCGCAGGCGGCCAGCGGCGAGGTACGCAAGCTGTTGAACACCGCCGCCGAGTACGGGGTGGTGGTGAAAGAGCGCCACGCGGGCGACAGCTTTTCTCTGGGCAGCGTTCGCTTCACCGCGCTTTCCCCGCCGGCCGGTTGGGTGCTGAAGGAAAAAGTCCGCGACGACGATGGCATGGTGCTGCGCGCCGAGAGCGGCCAGCGCTCGCTGCTGCTGGCCGCCGATGTGAGCAGGAGAATCGAGCGGCTGTTACCGGCCGGACAGCTGCGGGCGGACGTGCTGAAAGTGGCGCACCACGGCAGCAACACCTCCTGCACGCCCGAGTTTCTGGCGGCGGTCAAGCCGCGCTACGCCGTAATCTCCGCCGGCACCCGCAACCGCTTCCGGCATCCGCGCCCGGAAACGCTCGCGCGGCTCGGCGAGGCGGGCGCGTTGGTCTTCCGCACCGACCTGATGGGAGCAACTACCTTCCTGCTGGATGACGAGAGGGTTGCGGTTGCGACTTACAACCGGCGATGAGGGCCGTTTCACGTTTTGTTTGGCAGTTGCTTTGTATCAGGGCACGGCTTCAGCCGTGCCCTGATACAAAACCGTTACACTGATTTCTACTCGGCTCTAATGTTGGAGCTGTTGCTTGCAACGTGAAACTCGAAACTTGAAACTCGAAACTGTAGTTTCCTACTGCCCGCTGATGCGCAGGCGCAGCTCTTCCGGGATGCGTTCGCGGACGCTCTCGGGCAGTTTGTCGTGCACCAGGCGGGCGCCGGTGCGGGCGGCGTCCACCACCACCAGCGGCGCCGGGGTAGCGACGGCGACGATCAGCCACAGCAACGTGGAAAGCACGAATCCGGCGATGGCCGCAAGCTCCAGCAGGAAGGCATTGCGCGGGCCGAAGTAACGAATCACACCATAGGCGAGCACAAAGGCGAGGGCCGATACCGAGGCAAGCACGATCAGGGCAACGTCGATGGTGCGGTGCAGGCGTTGGCGCGAGCGGCAGAATTCGCAGGCGGCAAAATGCGCCTCGTAGTCGCCACGCATTTCAGGCGTGATCCCCGAGATGTCGTAGCGCCAGCCTGCCAGAATCTTTCCCACTATCGGATCAACACATTCGCTCATCGCGTTACCGCCAAGCAGGCACAACTCCGGAAGCGCATTTCAGAGCGATACGCTTGGCAACCCTTCGTCCTGGGTGGCTAGCAGTATCCGGTTGCGCCAGAGATTGCGGCGTTGCTCCAGAGCACGCTCCGCCGCCATCCGGGCAATATCCGGGTGGTTGTTCTGCTCCGACAAATGCGCCAGGATCAGGAATGCTGCTCCTCCATCATAATCGGTTGCCAGGAATTCCGCGAGGGCGTCGTTGCTTAAATGCCCTACCCGGCTCATGACCCGCTGCTTGACCATCCACGGATATGGCCCGACGCGCAGCATCTCCAGATCATGGTTGGACTCGATCATCAGGCCGTCGCAGCCACGCAGGTGCTGACGAACGCTGGCCGGCAGATAGCCCAAATCCGTTACGTATCCTACTTTGGTGCCTTCCGCGGTAAAGGTGAAGCCCACCGGATCTACCGCATCGTGTGGGATGGTAAAGGGCAGAACCTCGATGTCTCCTACCTGAAAGTGCCGGCCTGGCTGGAAGAATTCGACCCTTTCGGCGCTTACCCGGTTGCCGGCGCTATCGCGGAAGCTGGCCCGCCAGGCGCTGTACGCGGCCTCCGCTATGTACACCGGAATTTTCAGCCGCTTGGCCGCGACATGCAGCCCGGCGATATGATCGGCGTGCTCATGGGTGATGAGGATGCCTTGCAGGCTCTGCGGCTCTATGCCGTGGACACGCAGCCGCCGCAAGGTCTCCCGGTAGGAGAGGCCAACGTCGATAAGCAGGCGGGTGCGCGAGGATGCCAGCACGGCGCAATTGCCGCGGCTGCCACTGGCCAGCACTGAAAGCGAAACTCCCATGCTTCGAGCAGCATAACCTGCGCTCCCCGGGAAGAAGAGTAACCGATCAGTTAACAGGCAAATGATTGGTGGAATTGAGGTAAATGGCGGCCATCGCCAGGCCCGGCATGGAGGCCCGCCAGGGCGCCGATCGTCTTTGCGTTTGTTCGAGGTGGAGGCTCAGGAATTCGCCTGAAGCCGGCTGGCTCCAGGCATACGCGGCCCAAAGCGCGTTCCCTCCAGTAACTTACATTTCTGTTGCTTTGTAACCGCCTGCATAGTAACTTCCGACCGATCCTGTAAATTATTTTTTTCGTAATCCCAGGGGAAATAACCCGTGTGGAAGGCAGTGGCAGGCGAATCAACCTTCGCGGTCTTGTAGGTGCATGGCAAGCAGTCCCGGCGAAACGTAGTGGCACATTCGGGGTGCCGGGAGCGGGTCGCCGAGCCTTTGGGAGCGAAAAATAAAACGGAGGTTTTGCCCGTGCAATGGTTTCATAACTATTCGGCGGTAGGCAACAGCCTGGGTCTTACCGCCCTTATTGTGGCTATTCCGATCCTCTTCCTTTTCTGGGCGCTGGCTATCAAACGCATGAAAGGGCACTGGGCCGGGGTGCTGACCCTGCTGGTAACCCTGGTGATCGTGATCCTGGTCTATGGCATGCCCGTGCAACTGGCGGTTTCCGCGGCGGCGCTGGGCATGGCAACCGGCCTGTATCCAATCGGCTGGATCATCCTGACGGCGGTGTTCTTTTACAACCTGACGGTGGAAGCCGGACAGTTCGAGGTGCTTAAGAGCTCCATCTCCACTCTGTCCACCGACCGCCGGCTGCAGGCATTGCTGATCGCCTTCAGTTTTTCAGCCTTCATGGAAGGCGTTTCCGGACAGGGTGCGCCGGTAGCGGTGGCTGCCGCCATGCTGATCGGCTTGGGATTCAATCCCATGGCGGCTGCCGTTCTCTGCCTGGTGGCCAATACGCCTCCGGTTCCGTTCGGCCCGGTGGGCGTGCCGACCAACATGATGATCACCGTCACGGGCATGAAGGGCAACCCGATTGTGCAAGCCATCGGTCTGGACATGACGATCTTTGCGCTGATCATTCCGTTCTTCATGCTGATCGTGATGTGCGGCTGGAAGAAGACCTTCCAGGTATGGCTACCCGCGGTAGTGGCTGGCGTAAGCTACGCCATTACCTGCTACTACGTAACCCGCAACATGGGGGCGGAACTGCCGGCTGTTCTGTCGTCGTTCGTCTCCATAGTTTGCCTGATCGTTCTCTATAAGTTCTGGAAGCCGGCGGAAATCTGGCGCTTCCCCAACGATATTCCCGAAGCCCAAGAGACGGCGTCGAAGTACACCAGCGGGCAGGTGTTCAAGGCGTGGATACCATGGGTGCTGCTGATGACCATCATGGGCATCTGGGGCATCACCGCCTTCAAGGCGTGGGTCAATGCCGGCAAATGGTTTGTGATGATCCAGCATTGGCCGGGCCTCGACGGGGTGATTTTCAGAACCGCTCCGGTGGTGGCCAAGCCGGCGGCCCTGGCCGCCAACTACAAGTGGGAGT
>JBEKQR010000053.1:0-15047 GCA_049519515.1 Candidatus Korobacteraceae bacterium | reverse complement strand
GCCAAGGAATTCGCCATGACCGCGGCGACCAAGGGCTGGGTTACCTCTTCCACCATGTGGGGGATGACGGTCGGGTCGTTCATCTGGGGCTGGATCGCAGACCGGCGGGGCCGCCGCATCGCCTTTACCTTGACCGTCCTGATGTTCTCCATATTTTCGGGATTGACGGCCGTGTCCTTCTCGGTTGGCATGCTGCTGGTGATCCGTTTCCTCACAGGCGTGGGACTCGGTGGCGCCATCCCGGTCGATGCCGCCATATTGGCGGAGTTCGCTCCCGCCCGCATTCGCGGCTTCTGCGGAGCTTCCCTGCCCATCGCCTTCCCGGTGGGCACCTTCCTGGCCTCATTCCTGGGATTGCTCATCGTTCCCAACTATGGCTGGCGGGCGCTGTTTCTGGTAGGTGTCATACCGGCCCTGCTGGTCGCCTGGGTGCGCCGCGGGGTTCCGGAATCTCCGCGCTGGCTGGCCAACCGTGGCCGCCTGGACGAGTGCCGCAAAGCCCTCAACCACATCGGCATCAGCGATGAGGCGCTGGAAAAATCGTGCCTGGCGTTGGCCCATGAGCCGCCGCCGGCCAAGCTTCCCAAGCCGCTTTTCCGGGATTTGTTCACCCCGGAACTGCGCCGCCGGACCATCCACACCTGGATCATCTGGGGCCTGCCTCTGATGAGTTCCTGGGGAATGACCTTCTGGATGCCGACGTTCTTCATGGACCTCCACGGGACCACGCTAAAGGTGGCGTTGACCTACAATGTGTATATCTCGCTGGTTGCCATTGCCGGGCGCTTGACGGTCTTCCTCCTGCTCGACCGGGTCGGGCGCAAGCCGTTTACCATTATGGGATACACCGGGGCGGCGACGTTTCTGCTCTCGTTGCTTCTGATTCACCACAACCCGCTCGTTTTCTTTTACGGGGCGTGCGGTTACATGTACTTCATCGAGATGGGAATGTGCGCCATCACGCCCTACACGCCAGAGGTCTTCCCGGTCCACATTCGCGTTCTGGGCACCTCGACCGCCATGGGCATTGGCCGCATCGGCGGCGGCATCGGTCCCTTGATGATCGGCTACTTCATGGGAGCCCACCATCCGGAGTGGATCTGGGTCTTCCTGGCCAGCGGTTGCATTATCGCCGTGCTCTCGACCATCTGGCTGGGTATTGAAACCCGCGGCCGCAACCTGGAACAACTCAACCAAGCCGCCACCGACGCAGCAGCCGCAAAAGGCCTGGAAAGGGCGGAAGCGGCAGCAGAGAAGGCCAGGACCACGACCGCCAAGTAATTTTCCACCGCGGCGCGCAAGGCAGTGCGGCTGGGTAGTTGCATTAACACTGACGCTTCTTTACTCCAGGGCGTCATCAAGCGACACACCCGCTTGCTTATTCCGGACCGTGCTTTTGCGGGTCGGGCGGGTGCGGAGTCGAAGGATCTGCATTTTCATCCTTCCGCACTGCGGAGTTTCTCAACTGCAGATCCCTCGATTCGGCCGCAACATCCGCGGCCTCACTCGGGATGACCCCGCTAGAGTGAGAAAATCAGGCTTTTCGATTCCGATAAAAAATATAAGATTTAACGGACAAGAATTTCGCTCAAGGAGCGTTGCACAATGAGTCAAGCAACCCAAGTGCCCGAAGTCAAGACGCGAAGCGAAGTGCGCGACGGAATGCGCATAGATTGGAACGCGCCCATCACCGTGGATGACGGCATCGTTCTCCGCGCCGACATTTTCCGTCCCATTGCCGACGGCAAGTATCCCGTGATCCTGACCTACGGGATTTACGGCAAGGGCCTCTCCTATCAGGAGGGTTATCCCATGCAGTGGGAGAAGATGGTCACCGACCATCCCGAGATCCTGGAGGGCTCGACCAACAAGTATCAGAACTGGGAGGTCACAGACCCCGAGCGCTGGGTGCCGCATGGCTACGTGGTGATCCGCATCGATTCGCGCGGCGCCGGCTGGTCTCCGGGCTTCATGGACCCCAACTCCCCGCGCGAGATCGACGACCTCTACCTGTGCATCGAATGGGCCGGCACGCAGCCCTGGAGCAACGGCAAAGTGGGCATGCTGGGCATCTCGTATTACTCCTCCAACCAGTGGCGCGTGGCCATCAAGCACCCGCCGCATTTGGCCGCCATAATTCCCTGGGAGGGACGCAACGACAACTACCGCGACAATACTTATCACGGTGGCATTCTGTCGGAGTTCCAGAAGCGCTGGGCCAAGCATCAGGTGGTCAACATTCAGTATGGCCGCGGCGACAAGGCCAAGAAGAACCCGAACACCGGCGAGAGTGTGGCCGGTCCGACGTTATCGGAAGAAGAGATGGCCAGAAACCGCGTCGACGCCTTCGAGGAGTCGAAAAAGCATCCGCTGTTCGACGACTGGCACCGCTCCCGCACCGTCGACCTCTCGCAAGTCACCGTCCCGGTGCTGACCTGCGCCAACTGGGGCGGACAGGGCATCCACCCGCGCGGCAACTTCAACGGCTTTATCGAGTCGGCCTCCAGGCAGAAGTGGCTGGAGGCGCACGGCGATTCGCATTGGTCGCTCTTCTCCGCCGGTTACGGGCTGGCCATCCAGAAACGCTTCTTCGATTACTTCCTGAAGGGCATCGACAACGGCTGGGAGAAACAACAGCCGCGCGTGCTGCTCAACATCCGCCATCCCGGCGAGAAGTTTGTGCCGCGCGTGGAAAAGGAGTGGCCGCTGGCGCGCACGCAGTGGACCAAGTTCTATCTCGATCCTGCGCCGGCAACAACAACAGCCAAAATAGGGGCCGCGGCCCACTGTACGCTCAGTCCCAAGCCGGTTGCCAAGGGCGCTGCTATCGAGTACGAGGCGATGGGCAACGGCCTGACCTTCTGGATGCCGCCGGTGGCCAAGCCAACGGAGATCACCGGGCCGATAGCGGCCAAGCTGTTCATATCTTCGTCAACCAAGGATGCCGACCTGTTCCTGATCGTGCGCGTCTTCGATCCGCAGGGCAAGGAAGTCACCTTCATGGGTTCGACCGATCCCAATACCCCGATTGCCAACGGATGGCTGCGGGCCTCGCACCGCCGTCTCGACCCGGCGCGCACGTTGCCGTATCGTCCATATCACCCGCACGACCGGGTGGAGCTGCTGACTCCGGGTGAAATCTACGAGCTGGATATCGAGATCGTCTCCAGCTGCATAGTGGTGCCTGCGGGTTGGCGCGTGGCGCTCTCGGTCCGCGGCAAGGACTACGAATACGAAGGCGAATTAGGCGAGTTCGGCAAGAAGTTCCACTACGGCACTCGCGGCACGGGCGGCATGACGCATAACGATCCCGACAACCGGCCGCCGGAAGTGTTTGCCAATAAGGTGAAGCTCTACGCCGGAGGCCAGTGGGGCTCGTATCTGCTGCTGCCGATCATTCCGTAGAAAGGCAGGGGTTAGGGGTTAGGGAATTAGGGAATAGGGAATAGAGGATATCGGGTCGAGGCAAATTCCGCTTCCCTGATTTCGATGGCGATTCCGGAGTTGATATATCCGCCAAGGGCTTCTCTGTGGAAGCGCCGGGCTTCAGCCCGGCGAATCACGGGCGGAAACAAGCGGGCTTCAGCCCTTGTGGGTTGAGCACAGGGGCTGAAGCCTCTTATCTTCATACAACAACAGAATTGCTGTAATCCCTAATCCCTAACCCCTAATCCCTAATCCCTATTCCCTCGCCTAACCTCCCGGAACCATCGGTTATCATTAGGCTAGAACTTCCCACGAAGGATCAATTCAGAGCCATGAGAGAGAACTTTTCCCAGCGTCTTTACATGGACAATGCCGCCACCAGCTTTCCCAAGCCCAAGGCGGTGCTGGAGGCCATGTCGCGTTATGCCCTGGAGTTGGGGGCCAGCGCCGGCCGCGGTGTTTACCGCGAGGCGATCGAGACGGGCGCGTTCATCGCCGAGTGCCGGCGCCAGCTTTGCCTGCTGTTTCGGGGAGAGAAGCCCGAGCACTTCATCTTCACCTTGAACTGCTCGCATGGCCTGAACATGGCGATCAAGGGCCTGATCAACGCCGCCCATCCGGGACATGCCATTTGCTCCGACATCGATCACAACTCCGTCCTGCGTCCGTTCAATAAGCTGGCCGAGAACGGCTGGCTGCAGCAAACTCGCGTCCCCATCGATCCGGTGAGCGGGCTGCTAGATCCGGATGATATTCGCAAGGCCATTCGCCCGGATACGCGCCTGATCGTCGCCACCCACGCCAGCAACGTCAGCGGCACGGTTCAGCCGATACGCGAGATCGGGGCCATCGCCCGCGAACATGGCATTCCTTTCCTGGTGGACGCCGCGCAAGCGGTGGGACACATTCCCATCGACGTGCAGGCCGATAACATCGACCTGCTCGCCGCCCCCGGACACAAGGGCCTGCTAGGTCCGTTGGGCACCGGGTTCCTTTACATCCGGCCCGGGCTGGAGAAGGTCCTTTCCACCTTGGAAGAGGGCGGAACCGGATCGGTAAGCGAGCAGGATCGCCAGCCGGAGTTCATGCCGGACAGGTACGAAGCGGGCAGCCACAACGCCATCGGCATTGCCGGTCTGCTGGAAGGGGTCAAGTGGATCGCCGGCCAGACGGTTGAGAAGCTGGCCGAGCACGACCGGGCGCTCTCCAAAATCTTCCTCGACAAGATCAGCAAGGTCGAGGGCCTGACCTGGTACGGACCGCGCGGGCTCGACCACCGCACCAGCGTGTTTTCCATTCGCATCAAGGGATTCGAACCCTACGAATTGTCCCGCCTGCTGGAGAAAGAGGGCGGCGTGCTGACGCGTCCGGGCCTGCACTGCGCTCCCATGGCGCACCGCAGTTTCGGAACACTGAACCTGGGTGGAACCACCCGCTTCAGCTTCGGACCATTCCTTTCCGCCGAGGACGTGGAGTTCGCCGGCAGCCTGGTGGCCGAGTTGAGCCGCTCTCACCGGACGGTGCAGGCGTAGGCGTATTCCCACATCTGCCAACTACGGCAGATGTGGGGCGCCTGTTAAATCCCCAGGTCAGCGCCGCAGACTACGCGGCGCGGGACCTGGGGCACCTGAATAACTTCGATCTCAATTTACTTCAGAACTGCGGCGCCGGCCTGGCAGCAGCGGCCATCGTTCTCGCTGCTGTCGCCGGACATGCCGATGGCGCCGATGATCTTGCCGTCGGAGATGAGCGGGTATCCGCCGTCGACCGGAATGGCGCCGCGCAAGCGCAGCACGCGCACTCCGGCGCCGCCGGCGGCCAGCATCTCCTGCATGACCTTGGTCGGACGCTTGAACAACGTCGCCGAGCGGGCTTTATCCTGAGCGATATCCGAGCCGGCGAGCTGCGTGTTGTCCATCTTTTCGAAATAAACCAGGTAACCGCCGGGATCGACGATGGCAACCGCCATCGTCCAATTATTCTTGCGGGCCTCGGCTAGCGCCGCGGCGGCGACTTTCTTGGCAACTTCCAGGCTGATCGGTGGGCCATACACGGCTGGCGAAGACATGGTCGTCATCTCCTGTGGTTCTCGGCTGAGAAGCAACCATCATAAAAGAAACGCCGCCGTTCGTGAACCGGAATCGCGGGGCGCGATTGCGGTCTTTACGCTTCGACCGGCAGCGTGAAGTAGAAGACCGATCCCCTGCCGAGATGGCTGGTGACGCCGATCCTCCCTCCGTGCAACTCCACGATCGCCTTGGCGATGGCCAGCCCCATGCCTGTGCCTTGCAGCGATACCCGCTGATTTCTTCCGCGGTAGAACTTCTCGAAGATCATCGAGAGGTCGAACTCGTCAATCCCGGGCCCGTGATCGGCGACGCTGGTGACCAGCTCCGAATCGCGCAGCTCGGCGGTGACGTGCACGCGCGTGCCCGGCGGCGAATACTTGCCGGCGTTATCCAGCAGTTGCTGCAGCACTTCGGTGACCCGCTCGAGGTCCATTCTCACCGGCGGCAGCCCATCCGGGATCGCGACCTCCAGCGGATGCTGCGCCAGCACCTGCCGCGTCTTGTCAACGGCGGCCTCGATGGCCTCGCGGATGTTATACGGGCTGGCGTGCAACTCCACCTGATGGGCGTCCAGTTGCGCCACCTCGGCCGCTTCCCCGATGAGACGGTTCAGGCGATCGCTTTCCTCGTTGATGACAGCCAGCAGCTCCTGCCGTTGCGCCGGCTCCAGACCGGTTTCCGATTGCAAGGTTTCAGCCGAGGCCTTGATGGCCGTCAGCGGCGTGCGAAATTCGTGCGTTACCGCGTCCAGCAACACGGTGCGCAGGCGGTCGCTCTCGCGCGCGGCCTCCGCCTTGGTGAGTTTCTCCACCGTTCCCGCGCTTTCGATGGCGATGGCCGCCAGGCTTCCGATGGCATCCAGGGTTTCGCGCGACAACTGGCAGCCGCTGATCCCGATGCTGCCTACCGAGCGAATTCCCAGGCGCAAAGGCATATAGCAGACGCCGCGCTCGCGGTCGATGACGGGCTCTCCGCGTCCGCTCACCGTCCGCAAATCCTCGACGCTCAGCACCGATTGACTGGCGATATCGGAGAAATACGGTTGCGGCCGGCTGTCCAGAAGCAGCGCCGCGCCTTGGCCCCCGAATGCGTCCACCACCTTCCGCGGGATGGTGTTCAGAAGCTCGTAAACACCTTGCGCCACCAGCAACTGCTGGCTGAAGGCGTATAACCGCTCCACCTCGCGGCGCCGCTGGTGAGCGTGCATGGCCTCGCGCCGGGCGCGTTCGGCGAGCTGGCTGGCGACGGTCGCGGTCACCAGAAAGGCAACCAGCGCCACCCAATTCTGCGGGTCGGCGATGGTGAATTGCAGAACCGGCGGCAGAAAGAAATAGTTATAGGCAAGCGTGGCCAGCAGCGACATGAATATGGCGCAGCGCAGCCCCCAGCTAGCCGCGACCAAAAGGATCGCCAACAGGAACGTGAATCCAACCGTCGTCTGGTTGACGTGGACAAGGCTAAAGTAGAACCAGGTAATCAGGCAGACGACAGCCGCGGCCACGCCATAATGCAATGCTCGCGCTGCCAGCCTTTGTTTCACCTCCGAAATTGTAGCCCATTCGACAAATCGGTTCTTTTTGCGTGACAATACGCGTGATGGCGAAGACGCCCGAACAGTGGCTGGAAGAAGCCGAACCGCAAAAGAAAGAAGCCATTTTCAAGCTCTTTCTCGGCTACGCTCCCGGTGTTGGCAAGACCTACACCATGCTCAGCGAAGGCATCCGGCGCCGGCGCTACGGCGAAGACGTGGTCATAGGGGTGGTCGAAACCCATGGCCGCAAGGCCATCGCCGAGCTGGCCCTCAACCTGGAGACGGTCCCGCGCCGCCAGATCGAGTACAAGGGCGCCTCCTTCGAGGAGATGGACATCGACGCCATCCTCGCCCGCAAGCCGCAGGTGGTGCTGGCGGACGAACTGGCGCACACCAACATCGAAGGCAGCCGCAACCCCAAGCGTTACCAGGACGTGCTGGAACTGCTGGACGCCAACATCGACGTGCTTTCGACCATGAACGTGCAGCACATCGAGAGCCTGAATCCGCTGGTGCACAGCATCACCGGCGTGCGCGTGCGGGAGACGGTCCCGGACTGGATCATGCAGCGGGTTACCGAGATCGTGCTGGTCGATCTCACGCCCGAAGCCTTGCAGCACCGCATGCGCCGCGGCGACATCTATCCGCTGGACCGGGCCGACCGCGCCCTGGGACACTTCTTCCGCCCCACCAACCTGATCGCCCTGCGCGAGCTGGCGCTGCAACAGGTGGCCAAGGCAGTGGACCGCAGCCTGGAATCGCAACTGGCCAAGGAAGAGCCGGGACGGATAGTCGGGGTGCGCGAGCGCATCCTGGTCTGCATCAGCTCCAATCCCTCGGCGCAGTATCTGATCGCCCGCGGGGCGCGCATGGCCAGCCGCATCGACGCCGAGCTGTTCGTCGGCTACATCGACATCGGCGCCGACGAGGACCCGGAAAACCAGCGCACCCTCAACCAGAACATTCGCTTCGCCGAAAACCTGGGAGCGCAGATCGTGCGCGGCCAGGGCAAGCATGTGGCCGACGAAGTCGCCAAGATGGTGCGCGAGAAACATATCACGCAAGTGGTCTTCGGCCGTTCGGCACAGAGCAACTGGCGCAGGTATCTTTATCTGTCGGCCATCCACAAGTTCCTGCGCGACGCTCCCGCGGTCGATGTGCATATCGTCACCCAGGAAGTGAGGTGAGCTCCTTGCCCATGAGCGCCGGCGAAACACGCAATAGCAATATTCTGGTGGTCGACGACGAGCCGCAGATCACGCGCGTGCTGAAGACCACGCTCTCCAGCAAGGGATATGCGATCCGCACCGCCAGCGATGGCGACGAGGCGGTCGAGGTCATGAAGGCCTGGTCGCCGGACATGGTGATCACCGATTTGCGCATGCCCAACATGAACGGTCTGGAGCTGTGCCGCTACGTGCGCAAGAACTCGGCTATTCCCATCATCGTGCTCTCGGTGAAGGGAGAAGAAAAGATCAAGATCGAGGCGCTCGACGCCGGCGCCGACGATTACGTCACCAAACCCTTCAGCGTGGACGAGCTGCTGGCGCGCGTGCGGGCCGCTCTGCGCCGGGCCGCGGCCCCTTCCAAGCCGGAAGCGGAGGCCATCGCCCTCGGCGATTTCCGCATCGACCTGCAGGCCCACAGCGTCCACGTGCGCGACCGCGAAGTGCATCTGACGCCCAAGGAGTTTGACCTGCTGCTTTACCTGGCGCGGCATCCCGGCCGGGTGATAACCCACCGCGTGCTGCTGGCCGCCGTGTGGGGAGAGAACAGCGTCGAGCAGCCGGAATACCTGCGCGTCTTCGTCGGACACCTGCGCAAGAAACTCGAAGCCGGCGACGGCGCCCGGCACTACATCCTCACCGAGCCCTGGGTCGGCTACCGCTTCGATCCTGGCGAGTAACGGAACACAGCGGCTAAAGAGGCTGCGGAAAAATCTCCGTATCCACCCGAGAGCAGATCCCTCGCGGGCTGAAGCCCGCTCGGGATATTGAAAATAAAGGGCCGTTACGGCGCGGCTGAAGCCGCGCCCCTTCAAAACTATGGAGCATTCGACTTTTTCAGCAGCCTCTAAAGCCGCATTCCATCTGCACCTTGATTCCCACGCCTGACTGGCTGCGGAAAAACAGGTTCCAGGTAAAACGAGACCACATGTTTTTGCAATGCGCTCTTGTGGGATCCGCATCCCATAGCGCCTCGCTTGTTGCTTCGACGCGTTTTTCCGCAGCCTGTGAAGGCGTGGGCTTCCACCCATTCTCAGCACGGAACAACCGCATCGCCCGAGTCCCGGGTCCAAAAAACAATGCGGGCGCGCCGCTCAGGATGACGCTTCTTGATTTCTTGCCCCGGCAGGCCGGACAGGGTACGATTAGCCCCACAAAACCCTGCCTTCTAAAGCGAGGAGAACCATGCCTTCAGTGGAAACGCGCGACGCCCTGGAAGTCGCCACCATGCGGCAGGTGACGCTCCGCCTGGTGCCATTTCTCATGCTCAGTTACTTCGTTTGCTGGCTCGACCGGGTGAATGCCGGCTTTGCCGCCTTGCAGATGAACAAAGCCGTCGGCCTGACGTATGCTGCCTTCGGCATAGGCGGCGGTCTGTTCTACGTCTCATACGTCTGTTGCGAGATACCCAGCAACCTGGTGCTGGAGAAGGTGGGGGCGCGCATCTGGATCGCCCGCATCATGGTGACCTGGGGCCTCATCTCGGGCTGCATGGCCTTTGTCAGCGGCCCGTATTCTTTCTACTTTCTGCGTTTCCTGCTCGGGGCCGCCGAGGCTGGGTTTTTTCCCGGAGTGATCCTTTATTTGACGTATTGGTTCCCGGCCGAATATCGCGGGCGCATCGTGGCCCTGTTCATGGTGGCCATTCCCGTCTCCAGCTTTATCGGCTCGCCTATTTCCGCGTCCCTGCTGTCGCTCAGAGGGTTCGGCCTGCAGGGCTGGCAGTGGCTGTTCATCGCTGAAGCCATCCCCGCCATATTTATGGGGCTGCTGGTACTGGTTGTGCTGCCGAACCGGCCGGCCGAGGCCAAGTGGCTGACGGCAGAGCAGCGCGAATGGCTGATTGGCCGCTTGGATTCGTGGCAGCGCAAGCCCAAGCCGGTGGGCCACATGCCTCTGTGGAAGGTTCTGACCAACAAGTACGTGCTGACGCTGGCGATTGTTAACTGCGCCAACTCGGCCCTCAGCAATGCTCTTTCCTTGTGGCAGCCGCAGATCATCAAGTCTTTTGGCTTGAGCAACATGCAAACCGGACTGCTGAATTCGATTCCTTTCGGCCTGGCATCGGTGCTCATGCTCCTATGGGGACGGCGCTCCGACCGCTCGGGCGAGCGCGTCTGGAACACCTCCTTGCCCATGGCGCTCTGTGCGGTTAGCCTCGGCGCTACGCTGCTGACCCGATCACTGGCGATAACCATGGTGCTGCTTACCCTGACGCTGATCGGCAACTGCCTCGTCAAGGGCCCTCTCTGGGCAGTGTCTACCGAGTGGCTCTCGAAGACCGCGGCCGCCGCCGGCATCGCCCAGATTAATACCATCGCGCACATCGCTAACTTCGGCGCCACCTCGCTGCTGGGCATAATTAAAGGGGCGACGGGCAGCTATCCGCTCGCCCTGCTGCCGTTGACCACGCTGGCAGCGGTGGCGAGCATCTCGATCGTGCTGATCTCCCGCAAACTGCCAAAGGACGTGGTTGCGGCCGCGGCGGCTACTGACTGACCAAAGAAAGACGTGAAGCTGGAAACTAGAAACTTGCAACTGCTTCTTCGGCTGCCAGTTTCCGCCAACATGAGGAGTGGGTTCAATTTGGGCGGGTGCCCCAGGCCGGGGTCCCCGGTCCCGCATGGCGGGACTGTTGTTGCGTTTGCTGGGGTGGAGGTCCCGCGCCGCGTTCCTCGGCGCTGACCTGGGAACCTGAGAATCTGTCCAAGAACTAGAGTTTGTTTCGTAAATGGGGATTGGCAGGTGGAAGCCCACGCCTTCAGGCGTGGGAAACAATGCTCAATAGCGGGAACGCCTTTAGGCGCTGTGGATGCGTCAGCACGGCGGCTAAAGCCGCGTCGGATTTGATCCCTTGACCCCGCGGCTGAAGCCGTGGGCTTCCACGATAATTTAACTACCTATCAGTTCTTGGACAGATTCTGAGGCAACCCGCCAATCTACTTGGCCGCCGGCAATTGCAGGAGTATTCCTCCGCCCTGTCCTGACTGCACGGTTGGCAGTTGCCCGTTCCATTTATCGATCTGCGCGCGGTTGTTCTCGATTCTCCGCAGCTCGAGAAGTTGCGGCGTCAGTGAACTCTGCCGGATGCGATTGGCTTCCGCCTCGCCCTTGGCGATGGTGACCAGCGACTTCGCTTCGCCTTCCGCCTGGGCGATCTTCTTGGCCGCTTCAGCCTGGGTTGTCGCCAGCTCATTGCGGGCGCGCTCCGCCTCCTGGATGGCCTGGGCCTTGGCCGTAATGGCCGAGGCGATCACCGCCGGCACGCGCGGCGCGCCAATGAATCCGAACTGCTGAACGCTTACCCCCACCGGCGCCACCTTCTGCTCGATCATGGTTTCCACTTTCCTCAGGAACTCCGCTTTTTTCTCGCCGTAGATATCCTCGACAGCGTAGGTCGAAGCCGTCTCGTTCAGCGAATTGCGGACGATGTCGCGCAAAATACCGTGGGTGAAGAGGTCAAGATCGCTGACCCGGTACTTGATATAAAAATCAGGCACCTTTCGCGGGTCGATCGCGTAAGAGAGGGATACGTCGGCAAAAATCGCCATCCCCTCTTTCGAGTTGAACCCCATCTCCTCGTTCACCGGATGGCCTTCATTCAGGTCATGCGTCCACTTTACGGTCTGCACATAGGTCGGAAACTGGATGATCTGGGTCCACAGCGGACTGTAGACGACCCAGCCGGTGCGCACCGGAATCTCCGATGCTCCGCGCTGATGCCCCGCCAGATTGATTTCAACGCCTACATGCCCGGCTTCGATCCGGGTGACGCGCGTAACAAATGTGAGAAACAGCGCCAGGACAACAAACACCACGCCGCCTGCGATGCCGATCTTTGTCCATTTGCTGCGCGGCAGACGCGGGATGTAGTCGAGATCGCGCTCATATGATTTGTCAAATGTGCCCATGATTGTCTCCTTGAGATAAAACGGTGAGGCCGTCTGCTACCCGTAGCGGCCTCGCAACCGAGCGGCAGGGCAGGCAGAGCTAAGTGCCTGTATGTTGGATATCGCCGGCCCGAAATTTGCAATAAAGAATTTGTAAAAAGGTCGTAAAGATGGCGGCCAGCCGGAGAATCGTTCCCAAAACGGAATGTGCGCCGGTCAGCGGGGCCGATTGTTGGCGGAGGGGGCCGCTTCGAAGCGATAGAAGACCCAGGGCTCGGTTCGTATGTAGCAGTGGCCGGAGTCCCGCGACTCGAGTTTCTTTCGCAGCGACAACAATACGTTGAGAAAGTCGGTTTGCCGGGCCCTGTTTCTGGTCCAGTTCGTTGCCAGTCTTGTGTTGGGCGTGACCAGATGCTTGGGATGGCTGATCAGAAACAGCAGCAAGTCGAACTCGGCCCAGGTCAGCTCCAATTCCTCGCCGCGGAGCCTCGCTTTTCGCGTTGTGACGTCGAGCCGGAAATCGCCAACCTCGATGATTTCGTCGGCGTCGCTCGCGCTACCCTGGTTCGGCCCGCGCACTTTGTTCAGCGCCCTTTCAATGTAATCTTTGATTCCGCTTGCCTGTGGCATATGGCCCATGGTCGTCCACCAATTATTGAGGTTTCGCGTAGTTCTAGCTCGTGCGTGGTCGGTGTAACTGCATCCGGGCCAATTAGCAGCCCCATTCGGCTGTTCCTGGTTCGGCAAAGTATTTTTTTCGATCAGCGTGCTCGTCAACGCTGTTCTCGCGATCTTCGGCCTCCAATTCCATAAGCGTCAGCTTTGCGGCCGTGACCAGCTGCCGGCGGTCGCTGCTGGAAACCTCGCCCCACGCTTCCGCATGAGACGCAGTCTTGCAGTGGAGGTAGGGGGCCAGAACCTGGTGATAGCGGTGGAGAAATTTTGCCAGCTCTTCAGCGGGTACTTCCTGGATCGACATAGTGCACCTTCGCATCGGGGTCTTCAGCAACGCCACTGTTGCCTTGCCGGTGTGGAATTCAGCGCGCCTGTGCGCGAAACGGAGCCGACAGCACCTTGCTGCGCGAAGTGATGCCGTCGAGCTCGATGGCGCTGCTCAATGGCGTCTCCGCATGCACTACGCGGTGCACCTTCAGCACATAACGCGACCATTTGCGGTCGTTCCAGAGCGCGACAAAGAAAGAAATCAGGAACACGATGGAAGCCAGGCAGAACACGCAAAACACGATCATCGCCGCCATGACGCTCTTTCTCCCCTTCACTTCTCATTAGAGGGCGGCGCCTCTAAAGCTTGAATAAAAGGTTCGTAAAGAGTTCCTAAAGGAGGCGGTAAGCGGCTGTGGCGCGCAGTGCAAGCTGCGCAAGGAGGTCAGTCAAATTTTATAATAGTGAGAGGAGCTGCCGGCCACGCTCTGCGGGACCGGCGCCACGGCTCATAGCAAGCTGCTCTGGCCGGATGTCATTCGGCGCCGATCAGCTTTATCGGCGAGGACGGAAGAGTCCCCGGCCTCTACTTCACTTTAGTCACCCAGGCGTTCAGGGCAAATTGCACGGAGGGCTGCGACCAATTCGCCTTCACCGTGCCGTTGTTTAAAAACTGGAGTGCGACCACTCTAGAGTCCCCCGCGGTCGTGAAGGTGATGGTCATATCGCGGCCTTGGCCGGAAACGACGCCTGTGACCGCCCGATAACTGGCCGGATCGGTTTTGACATTGGGCTGCGGGGGCGCGCTCTCAGTGCTGTAGATCGCTTGCGCTTCTGCTCCCCTAAAGGAAGTGATTACCACGCAGAATCTACGGGTCTTAGTAATTGCAGCCTTCTTGCCCTCCTTGGTTACCATCTCGACCCATGCGCCCTTCCATACTCCTACCTTGTCGCGGTAAGGGCTGTCATAGTTGAAACTAGGTTTTCCCGGCATCGGGCAATAATCCGGGACGACTTGGTTCTGGGGCGCTTTATCTTCGGCAATCTCTTTCTTTTCGTGCTTGTCCGGCGGCGGCGGGGGTGTCTCGCGCTTTGCCACGGTGAGGGACGGAATCACCACGGTCGAGCGCGCAGCTACCTGCTGCTCAATTTTCTCGCTGGTGCGCCCATCGAGCGTCAACTGGACGGTATGCGATCCCGGTGACGTTTTTGTTTCAAAGCTCCCGTTCGAGCTTACCGCGCCCACCGTCCGGTCATCCAGCAGCACCAGCGCCCCTGGCGTGGCTTTCCGCAGGGAAACCGTGGCGATCTCGGGTAGCGCCTTCAAATCAAAGACGACTTTTTCTTCCTTCTTCGCAATCGTAACCTGCCGCTCCGCGGAGTTTTCGTACCCGTCCTTCTGCACCCGTATTACGTGCGGCTTGTTCTTATCGACCTGTATGCGCGTTTGCCAATCTGGCAGCGGGTATTCATTGTTGTCCACGAAGGCGACGGCGCCCTTGATCCCGGGCGTCTGCACAATCAAGGTCGCTGCCTGCCCCGCCGGCGGCGGTGGTGGCGGCGGCAACTTTACGGTCCGGCGCTGGTCCTGGTCCGGCCCATGGCCCTTGTCTGGCAGGGGGGTCAGGGTGATCTGGACCGTGGGCGTGCCATTCTTACTAACTTCTATTTTCCTGTCCTCCTGCATATATCCCGGCAGCGACGCGATCAACTCGTATGTGCCCTCGGGAAGACCCTTTGTGCACGGCGCGGTGCAACTTTCGTTCTTCTTGCCGGCCAGTTGGATGGCGGCTCCGGCGGGCGTCGTCTCCACGGTTACATTGACCGTGTCTTCGTGGGTCAGATAGTAGACGAGGTAGGAGCCCACGACTGTAACCACCAACGTAATAATCGCCCCGACTACGATTTCCGCCAGGCGCCTGGACTTGGCATCTTTGCGCTTGGAGTCGTCCTTTATTGATTC
>JBEKQR010000052.1:0-15118 GCA_049519515.1 Candidatus Korobacteraceae bacterium | reverse complement strand
GCTGCCATCTCATCGTGAGCTGCGAATGAGGCGTTCGCGACAGAATTGCCGGCCGTCAGCGTGAGTCAATTCCCTTAGGTGCCCAGAATGAGGAAATACGTTCCCCTGCTTTTGACCTTGGTAATCTCCCTTTTCCTGTTCGCTTGCGGATCGGGTTCATCCTCCGGCATTAACAGTTCGGGTGGTTCTACTGGTGGTACTGGCGGAACCGGTGGTACGGGTGGAACCGGCGGTACTGGAGGTACAGGTGGAACCGGCGGCGGCACCCCGGGGTCGCTGCAGTCGGTCAATCACATCATCTTCATGTTGCAAGAGAACCGTTCGTTCGACCATTACTTCGGGCACCTCAACACCTATCGGGCGTCGCTTGGAATGCCGGCGACAGACGTCGACGATCTGGTGAATCCGCTTGAACCCCTGACCCCCAATCCGACTAAGGATGGCAGCACCTGCCCCTGGACGACCACCGCAGGCGCCTGTACGCCCTTCAAGATGGTGTCAGACTGTATCGAAGACCTCACGCCTTCGTGGAACGAATCCCATGTGGACCTGACCGATAATCTCTCGTCCAAAGAACTGATGAACGGATTTGCCCGCGAGGCAGGCGCTTACTCGATTGCCTACAAACTGAATGATACTTCCGGCTGGCGTGCCATGGGCTACTACGACGCCACCCAGTTGAACTACTACTACTACCTGGCGACACAGTTCGCTACCTCAGACCGCTGGTACTCGCCGACACTGACCAAGTCGGAACCCAATCACCTGTTCGGATTGGCCGGCACGGCACAGGGCTGGATCAACGTTCCAACCTCGCAACTGTCGGCGCCCACCATCTTCAATCTGCTGCAGAAGGCCGGCGTTACCTGGAAGGTGTACTACACGGACACCGTTCCAGGGACCGGCACCCCCGGCAAGCCCGACACCTATATCAGCTACTTCTCGCAGATGATGCCCTACATGACTTCAAACGTGGCACCGCTGAGCCAATACTTCACCGACCTGACGAATGGCACGTTGCCGCAAGTAGCCCTGATTGAAGCGGGCCGCGACTCCGGTCTGGACGAACATCCGAACAACAACGTCATCGTTGGCGCCAAACAGGTCCAGAGCATCATCAATGCGTTCCTGAGCAGCAGCTCCTACCAGGATTCGGTATTTATCCTGACTTGGGACGAGGGCGGCGGAATGTATGACCACGTTCCCCCGGCGGCGACCGTTAATCCCGACGGCATCGCTCCCAATCTCGCCACGGACCCAAATGTTTTGACCATCTTCGGCGACAACTTCACCAAGACCGGCTTCCGGGTGCCGTTGATCGTAATTTCACCGTGGACGATAAAGGGCTACGTTTCGCATAAGGTGGCCGACTACACGGCGATTTTGAAGTTCATTGAGACCCGCTTCAACCTGTCGAGTCTTACCCTGCGCGACGCGGCGCAGCCGGACATGACCGATTTCTTTGACTTCGTGAACGTGCCGAACTCAGCTCCGCCCACACCCCCGGCGCAGGTTTCGGGCGTGGCATGCTACTACACCTCCCTGCCGTAGTATCCGGGGAGCTGCGGGTATAACTCAGGCGCGGATTTCGTCCGCGCCTTTTTTCCCGCCACACTGCGCCGCAATCTCTGGGAATCGCGTTTCTGCCCGCATTACAGCCACCATAGGACCATAAGGGCGCCCAAAGGCGATTGATGGCATAGGGTATGCTGTCATGGTATATCCTGTGCCGGGCTGTGTTCGTGGCGCCGCTTCACCTCAGCAAGCGCAACCCGGGGTCCCCAGCGAATGACGTTTTTTGATTCGCTGGGGTGGAAGCCGGGGTCCCCAGCGAATGACGTTTTTTGATTCGCTGGGCCTCGACGCTTGCCGGTTGGGCGCTGCCTAACAGAGCGACGGAAAGGGCGGAAGGGGAATGACGACGGGCAGTATGCTTTCAGTCCGCGCGCTGGGAATAAACTTCGGCAGTCGCACTGTCATTCAGGATCTGAGTTTCGACGTCGAGGCGGGCGACAACCTGGCGATCATCGGGCCCAACGGCGCGGGAAAAACCGTCCTGCTGAAAGCCCTTCTCAACCTGCTGCCTTACACGGGCGAGATCCGCTGGGCGTCCAGCGCCCGCCTCGGCTACGTTCCGCAGAAGGTGGCGGCGGACCGCCAGATGCCCATACGCGTCCGCGACCTGCTGGCCGCCAAGGCCCATGTCATGAAACTGCGCTCCACCAGCATAGAGGCCGTGGCCGATACGCTCGATTTGAGCGCCGAAGTTATGAATACGAGCATCGGGACCATCTCCGGCGGACAGTTCCAGAAGGCCTTAATCGCTTTTGCCCTCCTGGGCGAACCCAATGTGCTGCTCTTCGATGAGCCCACCGCCAGCCTGGACGAACTGACCGAAGAACGAATCTATGATCTGCTGGAACGGCTGCAACGCGAACAGCGCCTTACCGTGCTCCTGGTCTCGCACGATCTGAGCGTAGTCTTCCGGGCCGCGAACCGGGTCTTGTGCCTCAGCAAGGGCATATCCTGCTTCGGTCCGCCAAAGGAAGTATTGACCCCCGCGACCCTGGAAGCCATGTACTCGGCTCCGCCGAAGTACTACCACCACCGGCATGGCATGGACGAAGCTTCACCGGGCGAGGTGAAATAGCATGAGTGAGGCAGGCAGTGTTTATGCTGTCATTCTGGCGCTGCTGTTCGCCGTCGCCGCCGGCCTGGTGGGAAGCTTTGCCCTGATGAAGCGAATGATTCTGGCCGGCGATGTCATTTCCCATCTCGCCCTCCCGGGGCTCGGTCTGGCATTCCTGCTGAAGTTCAATCCCATGCTCGGAGGGGCGGCGACACTGTTCCTGGGGACGCTACTGGTGTGGCAGTTGCAGAAAAAAACCGGGCTGGCGACCGAGGTTGCCATCGGCGTAGTGTTCGCCGGGTCTCTCGCCATCGGCGCCGCCTTGACCCCCGAGGAGGACCTAGTCGAGGCGCTCTTCGGTAAATTCCAGCAGCTCTCGCTCCCGGCTTTCATGATCGGAGCCGGAGCCGTTCTTCTTATCATCTGGTTCGTATTTCGCTTCAGGGACGCGCTGATTCTGGACCTGTTTTCGCCTGAGCTGGCGGCAGCCAGCGGAATCAAGCTGGACCGGCTCAACCTGGGTTTTTTACTGGTCTTCAGCTTGACCGTCCTGGTGGGGCTGCGGTTTATGGGAGCGCTGCTGGCGGGCGCGTTGATCATGGTACCGGCAGCCACGGGAAGACGCCTGGCCGACAGTATCTCGCATTTCCTCCTGGCTTCCGCCATTGTCAGCCTGCTGGCAGTCGGCCTCGGCTTTCTGCTGCATGGCTATCTTTTCCCCCGCCTCAGTCTCGGACCGACGATCGTCATTGTCTCCGCCTTGTTGTTTGCAGTAAGCCTGTTCCGATCGGCTGGACGCCTGGTTCATTCGCTGGAGGAGTGAACAATGAAGCTCGGAGGACGGGCTTTTATTGTGGCTCAGCGCAGCATAGACGCGGCTCCCACCAGAGCGCAGAGCGCGAGCACCAGAACAGGCGGCACTCGCCAGCGGACCAGTAACAACAAGCAGGCAGCGCTCCAGGCAAAAGATTGCCAGGAGTGAAGTGTCGCCCGGGACAGCAGGACTGCGGCGCTTAGGATAAGACCAATCGCCGCCGGGACAACTCCGGCGAGGAAATCCTGTGCCTTGGTGCCGCCCTTCATTCTTTCGTACTGGTAGCAGAGGATAAACGTCAGGGCAACGCCAGGCAGGAATACGCCCGCGGTGGCAGTGAAAGCGCCGGCGAGTCCCAGGACACGGTAACCGGCAAAAGTCGCCAGCACCGCGATCGGGCCCGGCGTCAGGTTGCTGAGGGCGATGCCGTCAATGAATTCCTGGGCGTTGAGCCAATGAAAGTTCAATACCAGGGCGCGGTACAGAACAGGAATCAGGACAAAGCCCCCGCCAAAGAAAACCAGGCCAACCTTGAAGAAAACAAAGCCAAGCTGCCAAAGAGAAACAGCTCCCGCTGTGCTCAGTCCCTGAGCAGCGGCAAGCAAAGGAACAAAAGCGGAGCGCACGCTTTCTTTCTCTTTCGCGGGAAGGGAAGCGTTGCCAGGGCTGGGTGATTTTCCGCCGCTCAGACGCCGCTTGCCCAGCGCCAGGCCGAATGCTCCGGCCATGAAAAGCGCTGCTATAGGACTGAGCCTGCACAAGCCGGAGACCATCGCCAATGCTGCCACAAGAATCGCGGGCCACGACCGCAGCGCCTTTCTTCCCATCGTCCAACCGGCGTTCACCACCAGCGCAATGACCGCCGGCCCCAAGCCTCCGACCACGCCCTGCAAGGCCGGAAGAGCGTGATAAGTGAAGTAGAGCCAGGATAGAAGAATGGCCGCGGCAAACGAAGGGAACATAAGCGCGACGCCCGAGAGCATTCCGGCGACGACACCTCGCAGGCGAAAGCCAATGAAGAACGCGGTGTTGGTCGCGAATGCCCCCAGGAGTTGGCCGAGCCCGACCCCGTGGAGAAACTCCTCCGTCTTCATCGCCTGGCGCTTGCCCACGAACTCGCGTTCCATGAGCGCAATTATGGCCATGCCCCCGCCGAAACCGATGGTGCCCAGCTTCAGGAACGTGAGAACAAGGTCGCGATGAGAGATTGCCGGCTTGGGATTAGTCGCTGGCGTTGCAGCATTCACAGGTTCGTTGTGACCCATATACCCGGCCAGGCCGTTCTGATTCGCTTTCCGCTGCGCAACATTCTATGGCGGTTCCGGCGTACTGTCCCGGAAATTATTGGATAAAAACGTCAGAGCAATTAGCAACAGCGAAGTTACACCGTTGCCGTTCAATTTCGTCCGATCCCTGCCTGTATGGATGAGTATTCTGGTTCCGGGTTTACCGGGATCACGAGTTTTTTCTCTCCCGGATGTCGAGAGGCCCTGCGTGATGTGATGTCTGTCACAGCTATGCGGGCGTGCTGCAAACATGATGTATAAGACTTGCACTGACCGTAAGACGAAGTTGGGAACCCGCGCGGACGATGCGGTACCGGCGTCTGAGGGGAGGAACAAACAAATGTCGAACACTGCCGTATCATGCTCGGAATGCGGTCCGCTCAATTGCTACCGCAAGGAGAAGGAGTATCCCGATTTTTGCCTGACCGAAGCCGTCGACCGGCGGGAGCTGGAGGCCATCGTAGAGCATTTGCGCGGCGATAATGCGGACGGCCGCATGGCCCGCGCCGCCGCCGAAATCGAGGGCATGTATTACTGCAGGGCTACCCGCGCGGAAGAAATCGTTCTCTTTGCGCGGCGCATCGGGGCCAAGCGGATCGGGGTCGCCACCTGCCGCGGCTTGATCCAGGAGGCGCGAACATTTGTCAAGGTGCTGCGGGCCAAGGGGCTGGAGGCCTTCACGGTGGTCTGCAAAATTGGCTCGGTTGATAAGACCGAGATTGGGGTTCCAAACGAGGTGAAGATCGAGAAGGGCGCCTACGAGGCGATGTGCAACCCCATCTTGCAGGCCAAGACGCTCAACGCGCACAAGACGGAACTGAACGTCCTGGTCGGCCTTTGCGTCGGCCACGACTCGCTGTTCATCAAGTATTCGGAAGCGCCGGTGACTACGCTGGTGACCAAGGACCGCGTGCTGGCGCACAATCCGGTCGCGGCCCTCTACGAAACGCATTCGTACTACCGCCGCCTGCTTGATCCGAAAAACGATCCGGAAAAGAAGCCGTGAGTGGGTGGCACATGCCAACCGAAGAGAATGTGGGGAGTTGCCCACTATCCCACACGAAGGGTTGAAGCGCTGAGCGTAGTCCCACGCCTTCACAGGCTGCTGAAAAACTCAAGCGAGTTGCCGTTCTGAAGGGCGCGGCTTCGCGGGGTCCCCAGCAAGTCCGCATTTGACTTGCTGGGGTGCCTTGAGCCGCGCCGTAACAGACCCTTTATTAGGGACTTATATACTTTACTCGCTAAACCCATCAAAACACGGCGAATATAGTTCTTGACAAGTTCCAGCGAGTTATCTACTATAAAGACAGCTAAGCGGCTACTAACCGCAGGAGAAATCAGATGGAAAACAAAAAGTTCTACCACGACGCAGACACCGACACTTTCACCCTCGGAAACTCGCCAGCAGGCTACGGAACTCGATACACAGAGTTTTGGCGCGACGATAAGGGTGTCCACCCCTACGAAAATCAATTCAATCTTCCCGAGACCTTGAAACTTCGCGCCACACTGTTCGGCGGCGAGACCCTCCAATATCACGCGGCAGGTTACGACCTGAATGTCAGTTGCACCGATGGGGCGAAGGTCAGCATCGGCGTTGGCGCAAAGCAGCTCGACTCCGCTAATCTTCGCCATGACGCCGGGGTCGTATTCCTGGAAATGATGAAAATCGCTAAGGCTCTGGCGCTGAGGCTCACTGACGACAAGGTTGACGCGCTCGCGTTTCTTTTGGGCACGGGTGGAAAAGGTAATCTCTGGTTCGCTCTTTAATCTCCGCCGTGCGCCACTCCGCGCAAGCGGGGCGTCTCGGGTAGTACCGAGGGCCGCTACGTAACGCGGCGTTCTATCGAGGATGCCATGAGCAAGAGCACTATCAGCCTGATGACGCTTTTCGAGATGTACCCCGACGCCGAAGCGGCGCGGCTGTATCTTGAGTCGCGCCTGTGGGGTGAGCGCCCGATCTGCCCGCACTGCAAGAGTGGTGAGCGCGTCGGAGCCCAGCCGAAGGTGGGCTTCTATCGCTGCAACGCTTGCATATTGGACTTCACAATTCGCACTGGAACTATTTTCGAGCGGTCGCACATCCCGCTGCACAAATGGATTTATGCGATGTATCTGCTCGTGACAGCGCGGAAAGGTATTTCGTCGCTGCAACTTGCGAAGGAGATCGGAGTCACCCAGAAGTCGGCATGGTTCATGCTCCAACGCCTCCGCGAAGCCTGCTCGGCTCCCGATAGCCGCGACAAACTCAAAGGCATCGTTGAAGTCGATGTGGCGTTTGTCGGAGGCAAAGAAGCCAACAAGCATGAGTCCAAGAAGCTCCGCGCCGGTCGCGGCTCGGTCGGCAAGACGGCTGTGCTTGGGCTTCGCGCTCGTGACGGCGAGACAATCGCACTGCCCATCGAAGCCGAAACCATCGAGACTATCCAGGCCGCGATACACAAAAATGTTGAAGTCGGCTCCCAACTCTACAGTGATGAGCACGTAGCTTACGCCGATCTTGACGGTCTGTTCTTCCGCCACGAGGCGGTGAATCACTCTGCTGGCGAGTACGTGCGAGGCATGGCGGGTGTCAATGGCGTCGAGAGTGTTTGGGCAGTACTCAAACGCGGCCTGCACGGCGTCTATCATCAGGTCAGTACCAAGCATCTGCATCGTTACGTTGATGAGTTCGCTTTTCGGCTTAACGCCGGGAAGGTAGCGCGTCACACTCTTGACCGCCTTGATAGCTTCGTGACCTCCGTTGTTGGCAAGCACATCACCTATAAGGAGCTGACCGCGTGAAGTCACCTTCTGAGCTAGATCGCATCGCAGACGTGGTTCTTCGGTATCGACCGAAGCCGAAAACCAAGGCCGCCAAACGCCGCGTTCGCCGCGACAAACGACAGGCGAAATCTCAGAAAAGCGAGTCATCTATATAGGTCCCCCTTTATTATGGGTGAACGATCACCTTAACGGCGGCGGTATGGGGATCGCCGAGCATCTCCAGCGCGCCCTGCACGCCCTCCAGATCCACCTGGTGGGTAAGCATTTTCCTTAGCTCGGCTTTGCGCTTGGCCAGAATCTTTAGTGCTCGCTGGAAATCTTCGCCGGTATAAAAGATGGTGCCCTTGAGCTCGACCTCTTCCTGCAGCAGATTCATGTCAAACGTGACCGGCTCGGTGAACAGAGCGATGACGATGATCGTTCCTCCGCGCTTCACCAGCCGCAAGGCTTGATTGATCACGTGCAGAGAGGTAAAAGCCACCAGCACCACGTCAGCGCCATTGGGCGCGAACGACTTCACCGTTTCTTCCACCGGGACCTCGTCTGCCTTGAGCGGAACGAGGCCCAGAGCTGCAGCCAAATCCAGGCGAAAGCGATTGACATCGGTGCAATAAACCCGCTTTGCGCCGGCTGCCTGCGCCGCCACTCCCGCCAGCAGGCCTATGGTCCCGCCGCCTAAGACAGCGCATACCGATCCTCTTTTCATGTGCGCTATGCGAACCGCGTGCGCGCCCACTGCCAGCGGCTCTGCCAGCACGGCCAGGTCGTAGTCCAGCTCCTTGGGCAGTTTGTGCGCCCGCTGCTCCGGGAGGACGAAATACTCGGCGAAGGTTCCCAGCCAGCCACGGATGCCGGCGACCACTCTTTCCCGGCACAGGTTATAACGACCACTGCGGCAATGCTCGCATTTGCCGCACAACTTGAGCGGCTCGACGGCGATCCTGTCGCCCACCTTCAGGCGTTTGACCTTGCGGCCGAGCTTGACGACTTCGCCGGCGGCTTCGTGGCCCAGGATCATGGGCGGCTTGCGGAACGGGTGCGTTCCGTGGAACGCATGCAAATCGGAGCCGCAAACGCCCGCGGCCTTTACCTTTACCAGAACACTGTGGTCGTCTAACTCAGGTACCTCGAATACCTTTACCTCGACCTTGCTGAGCTGCGACAGATAACCGGTCTTCATCTCCATAAGCAGCCACTCCTACCACTCCTATAGCGCCGTCAAAAAGCTTATCTTTGAAGTCCAAGCATAGCACTCCGGCTGGATCACTTATAGCTGTAGAACCCGCGGCCGCTCTTGCGGCCCAGCCAGCCGGCCTCTACCATCTTGACGAACAGCGGGCAGGGCCTGTATTTCGAGTCGCCCATACCCTCGTAAATGCCGTTCAGAGTAGCCAGCGCGACATCGAGGCCGACGAAGTCCAGCAGCTCCAAGGGCCCCATGGGATGGCCGCAGCCAAGCTTCATGGCGGCATCCACGTCTTCCGGCTTGGCGCCCTCCATCACGCAGAATACCGCTTCGTTGATCATGGGAATCAGCAGGCGGTTGACGATGAAGCCGGGGTAATCCTGCGCCAGGACAGCCGTCTTGCCAGTCTTGTCGATGAAGGCGCGCGCCTGGTTGTAAGTGGCGTCGGATGTGGCCAGCCCCCGCACCATCTCCACCAGCTTCATGATGGGCGCGGGATAAAAGAAATGCAGCCCGATCACCTTTTCCGGCCGCCTGGTCACGGCGCTGATCTCGGTGACGGAGAGCGCGGAGGTGTTGCTGGCCAGGATGGCATCAGCCTTTACGATGGCGTCCAGCTTCTTGAACGTCTCCTTCTTGACCGCCATATTTTCGTAAACTGCCTCGATGACGAGATCGGCCTGCGCCAGTTCGTCGTATGCGGCGCCGCGCCGCACGCGGGCGACAATCGGACCCGCTTCGGCGGCCTGCAGCTTTCCTTTTTCCACCGCCTTATTAACGCTTGTCTGCAGGCGGGCCAGGCCCCTGGTCAGGGCATTGGCATCGGCATCGATCAGAATTACCGAGCATCCGGCGCGCGCGGCGACTTCGGCAATGCCGGCGCCCATCAACCCGGCCCCCACAACGCCAACAGTTGTTATCTGCATAAACTTTCCTCCCGGATTGTGATACAGACGGGTAACATTTCCGCTTGTGTAGCGCCGGTCTCCAGACTGGCTGTCCGGGAGGCGTCCACGCCTGCCCACAACAGAGGTGCGGACGAGACGTCCACACCGACAGCCAGCCCCGCTGAGCGGGGCCAGCGCTACATTTTCCCCTACAGCACCATTCCGCCGCTGATGTTGATGACTTCACCGTTCAGATAAGACGCCTCATCGGAAACCAGGTAGGCAACGACGTTGCCCACGTCTTCCGGAGAGCCCACCTTGCCGGACCAGATCTTGCCGACCATTATGTCCCAGACATTCGGCGGCACGCCGCGAGTCATCTCGGTATCGATGAAGCCCGGGCAGACGGCGTTTACGGTGACGCCTTTCTTGGCCAGCTCGCGGGCCGCCGTTTTTGTCAGTCCCACCACGCCGGCCTTGGCAGCGGCATAATTGGCCTGACCGAAGTTCCCCAGCCAGCTCATGGACGACACGTTACAGATGCGCCCGTAGCCGCGCTCGCGCATCTGCTGCGCCGCCAGCCGCAGGCAATAAAACGTGCCCGTCAGGTTGACAGCGATTACCTTGTCCCACTGCTCGTCGGTCATCTTGTGGAGAGCGGCATCGCGATTGATGCCCGCGTTGTTCACCAGGATATCGATCGGGCCAAATTCGGCGGCAGCTTTGGCGAACAGCGCCTCGACCTCCGGCTTGCTGGAGATGTCGGCCTTGACGCCAAGGGCCTTTCCGCCCGCTTGCTTGATCTCTTCGGCTACCGTCCGGGCATTGGCTTCAATGACATCGGCCACCACAACTTTGGCGCCTTCGCGTGCCAGCTTGAGCGCGATTCCTCTGCCGATACCTCGGCCCGCGCCGGTGACGATGGCTGCCTTATCTTTCAGTCGCATGTGTTGCCTTTCCTCCTGACGCCGCGTTGGCATGAATCCTGCTTTTCAAACCGCAGATTCCGGGGCTGTAGATGCTGGGATCGGTGATCTTGAGATCTGTGGCGATAAGCGGCTTGAAGCGCATCTGGCCCAGGACATCGCGCTTGAGATCGATGCCGGGCGCGATTTCGACCAGCACCGGCCCTTCCCGCCGGAACTCGAAGACCGCCCGCTCGGTGACAAAGTGGACCTTCTGCCCCTTGCGGCGGGCCAGTTCGCCGTTGAACGAGACCTGTTTCACCTTTTCGACCAGTTTGGGCTCGCTGCCCTCCTTGACGATGGTCAGCTTGCCGCCGGAAAAATCCACCTCCAGCCCGCGCGCGGTGAAGGTCGAGCAGAAGATGACATGGCCGGCGTTCTGGGTAATGTCGATGAAGCCGCCGCAGCCGGTGCAGCGGTCGCCGAACTTGGTGGCGTTTACGTTGCCCGCGGCATCCATTTCCCCGGCCCCCATAAAGGTATAGGGAATGCCCATGCCATTGTAGAAATCCATCTGCACGGTGTGTTCCACCAGGGCATAGGGATTATGGGAGATGCCGAAATCGATACCGCCCTCGGGGATGCCGCCGTAGATTCCGGATTCGACCGTGACCAGGATGTCCTGTGACAAGCCTTCTTCCGCCGCAATCGCGCCGATAACGTCATTGGGGATTCCCGTGCCCAGATTGATGGCGCAGCCCGGCTGAAGCTCCATCATGGCGCGGCGGCCGATCACTTTGCGCAGCGACAGCGGCAGCGGGTCGATGGCGGCCTCCGGCAGGATCAGGTCGCCGTTGAGAGAGGGGTCGAAGAAGAATGACGATGACTGGCGATGATCGAGCTCCGGGTTGTCACAGACCACTACGGCATCGACGAAGAACCCGGGGACCACGACCCGGCGGGGATGAAGCGTGCCAGCTCTGGCCACGCGCTTGACCTGCGCCAGAACCTTGCCACCGAAACGTTTGGCCGCCAGCACCGCGCCGACGATCTCCAGCTTCATGGCTTCTTCTTCGCAACTGATGTTGCCCATCTCGTCGGCGGTGGTGCCGCGAATGAGGGTGAAATCCAGCGGAATGGCCCGGTAGAAGAGATACTCTTCCCCGCCGTATTCGATAATGTCGACGATGTCCGGCAATGCCTGGGTGCGGGCGTTCATCTTGCCGCCCTCGATCCTGGGGTCGATGTAGGTGCCCAGCCCGACCTTGCTCATTTTGCCGGGCAGACCGCAGGCCATGGAGCGATAGAGTTGCGCCAACTGGCCTTGCGGCAAGTTGTAGGCTTCCACCTGGTTGGATCCGATCAGCTCCATCATGCCGGGGGAAAGGCCCCAGTGCCCGCCGATGATGCGCTTGAGCAGGCCCGCATGCGCCAGGTGCTGGATGCCGCGCTTACGGTCGCACTGGCCGGCAGCATGGACCAGCGTAAGCTGGGTGGGGCTGCCACTGCCCAGGAACCTTTCTTCGAGCGCCCGCAGGATGCTCTCCGGCGCTCCGCCCAGCGTCATGCCGACGGTGCAGATGGTGGCGCCATCGTGAACCAGGGCCGCGGCTTCCGCAGCCGTAACAAAATTGGGTTTCATGACTCCCCTAGAACTGAGGATAACCACAGAGGACACAGAGGAACACAGAAATTTAAGATTTTAGATTTCAGATTTGAAAAACCTAGGGGCCTCGTCTGGTTTGGCCAATCTAAAGAATCCAAAATCAAAAATCCAAAATCTGAAATCAAAAATGTTTTATTCTCTGTGACCTCTGTGGTTATGTTTCTAAACGCCCAGTAATCGCAGTTGCAGCGCCTCGTCCTGCCGCAAGGCCTCGGCATCGCCGGCGTAGGCAATCTGGCCGCTTACCATGACGTAGGCACGGTCGGCCATCTGCAGGATCAGATCATTCTGCTCGACGATCAGAATGCTGGTCTTGCCGCGGAGCAGGCCGATCGCCTGCACAACCTCGCTCACGATGGTTGGCGCTAGGCCTTCCAAGGGCTCGTCCAGCAGCATGAGCTTGGTAGGCGCCATCAGGGCGCGGGCAATGGCCAGCATCTGCAGTTCACCGCCGCTCAAGGTCTCGCCTTTCGCGTCCTGCAGAGTCCGCAGGCGGGGGAAGAGCCCGAAAGCCTCCTCCACGCTGTGTCCTCCCGGGCGCTGCGCCAACTGCAGGTTATTGCGGACCGTGAGGTTGGGAAAAATGCGCCGCCCCTCGGGAACCACGGAGATGCCCAGGCGGTTGACGCGATACGGTGGCCGGCCGCCGATCTGCTGGCCGTCAAATTCGATGACTCCGGCCATGGGCTTTAAGGTTCCGATGATTGTCCGCAAAGTCGTGGTCTTGCCGACGCCGTTGCGGCCGAGCAGGGCAACGATCTCGCCATCGCCGACCTCGAGGTCCACGTCGCGAAGAACGGAGCTGCCTTCGTAACCGGAAACTACGCCTTTCAGCTTGAGCAGCGGCGCCGCGGCCTGGCTGCGCGCCGCCTTCCGCATGCCGATCTCCGCTCCCGTGGGGGCGGACGGCTTCCGTCCCAGGTAGGCCGTGACCACCTCCGGCTGATTTACCACCTCCAGCGGCCCGCCTTCGGCGATCACTCGTCCTTGATGCAGGATGGTAATGCGGTCGGAAATCGCCAGCACGCGGTCGATGTCGTGCTCGATCAGCAGGATGGTGTGGCGCCCGGCAAGGCGCTGGATAAGGGCGCTGATGCGTTCCCGGTCTTCGTGTCCAAGCCCGGCCAGCGGCTCATCCAGGAGCAGCACATCCGGGTCGGTAGCGAGGGTGATGGCGATCTCCAGCAGCCGCTGCTCGCCATGCGGCAGGTCTATGGCGGGATGGCCCGCGTGTTCGGACAGGCCGATGGAATCCAGAACCTCCCAGGTGCGGTCATTGACTTTCTGATAGCTGTAGGCATTGCGCCACAGGTTGAAGCTGTGACCCGAGCGTGCCTGGACGGCGACACGCACGTTTTCAAAGACGGTGAGATTCTTGAAGATGCTCAGGATCTGGAAGGAGCGGCCCAGCCCGGCATTGACGCGCTTATCCGGCGTCATATTGGCCAGCTCGCGGGATTTGAACAGCACCTGTCCGGCGTCGCGCGGCACCAGGCCCATCACGATGTTGAAAAATGTAGTCTTGCCTGCTCCGTTGGGACCGATAAGGCTGTGAATCAGTCCTTGCTGCAGATCCAGGTTAATGGCGTCGGCTACGACCAGTTTGCCAAAGCGTTTGGTCAGTTGACGCACGGACAAGACCGCGCCATCGGCGCCGGCTGCCCCGTCATTTGCGACGGCGCTCGCCACGGCCGGGCGCGGAGGCAGAACGGTACGCGTCAGGTTCCAGGGCGCGCCTTTGCGCAGGCGCGCGTAAATGCCCGACAGGCCTTCAGGCGAGAGCAAGATAAAGGCAATCATTACCGCGCCGAAGAACAGCCACCAGTGTTCCGTATAAGAGCTGAGCTGGTCGCGCAACAGGATGAAGGTGAAAGCGCCCCACAACGGTCCCAGGAAATGGTGCATGCCGCCGAGCACGGTCATGAGCACAGGATCGCCGGCGTGCTGCCAGTTCATGGCATCGGCGTAGACGCCCAGGATGAGGAAGGTGAGCAGGCTTCCGGCTAGTCCCATGAAGGTGGAGGAAAGCACGAAGGCCATCAGCTTGTAGCGGTGGGTGTTGTATCCCAGGCAGCGGGCCCGCTGCTCGTTCTCGCGGATAGCCTGCAGCACCCGGCCAAAGGGCGAGTGGACAATCCTCCACACCAGGTAAATGGCGGCGACCACCACGGCGGAACAAAAGAAGTGGAAAGCTACGTTGCTTTCCAGTCCTGGACGCGACATCCCCTGCAGCCCGTTTTCGCCGCCGGTCAAGTCCGTCCACTGGAAGGCGATTTCATAAAACAACTGCGTAAACGCCAGGGTGAGGAGGGAAAAATACAAGCCCCGCCGCCGCAGAATAAGCGCGCCTAGCACTACGCTGGTAAGGGCTGCCGCCAGCGTTCCCAAAACGATTGCAACATAGATATTGGAAGCCAGATGAAGCTGCGCCAAGCCGGCGGCGTAAGCAGCCACGCCGAAGTAAGCCGAGGGACCGAACGAGGTTAAGCCGGTGTAGCCCAGCAACAGGTTATAGCCGATGCCGTAGAGCGCATAGAGAACGATCTCCGTTCCCAAGCTGACGCTCGAGCCGACCCGTGGCAGCACAAAAGGCAGCAAGGCAAACGCCAGAGTGGTAATAAAGATTGGATGGGTGACGATCCCCCGTAGCCGGCTCATTCGAAGCGCTCCCATTTCTCACCAAACAACCCGCGCGGCCGGACCAGGAGAACCAAGGCCATAAGGAGGTACATGACAGCCGAAGAGGCCGCCGGAAAGAACTGAATGGTCAAGGCCACGCTCACCCCGACCGCCAGGCCGGCAATCACCGTCCCCCGGAAGCTGCCGAGGCCCCCGATGGTAACCACCACGAAGGCGGGCATGATGGCGAAATCCGCCATCGATGGGATGACGCTCCACAGCGGCGCCGCCAGCACGCCGGCGATGCCGGCCAGGGCCGTACCCAGACCGAAGGTGATGGTGAAAATGGTCCGCAGATTA
>JBEKQR010000051.1:0-15200 GCA_049519515.1 Candidatus Korobacteraceae bacterium | reverse complement strand
ACATCCGGGCCGTGGCCGAGGCGCTCAAGCTTCTGGAAGAGCAGCGCAGCCCGCAAGCCTTGGTGGCTGCCATCGCCAAATTCCAGACGGCGCTGTCGGCCACCGCCCACAATCCTTTGCTCACTGCCATTGAATCGTTCCTGATCGGGCTGGTGATGTATTTTCAACTGGCCGTGTACGGGTCCAGGGGGTCGGCGTTCTGGAAACGGTGGACTTCGGAGTCGGCGCCCATTCGCCGCAATATCGTCGCCGCCCTCGAGCGCCGCGCCAAAACCCAACTGGTGAAGTCCATGAACGCCTACCTGGCGGCGCAACGGCGGCACTTCATCGAACACCCGGAGCTGACCAGCGTGCGCCTTTCTCCGAGCTGGAGCGACATTGCCTTGGGTATGCTGCCCGGCCAGCAAAGAATCACCGAGCGCCACACGGCGGCGAAGAGCGCCAGCAATAAGGCCGGCTGAGATGTGGCGCTATGGCGGTTCCAGAGAGGGTGTACCTCCAACCTAATTTTTTGAAGGGTCATCCTGAGGCGTAGCAAAGCGGAGCCGAAGGATCTGGTGGAAGCCCACGCCTTTAGAACTGGATAAACTGTAAAATCCAGACCAACTGGATAATCTGGACAATGTAGAATCAATAACTTACGTGTTTTCAATAACCGTATGGAGTCCGGTCGGAAAAAAACCGGACGATTGGGGCGGCTTCCGTCTAACCCCAACCGGATTCTACAGCAACATTCTGCGGGATTGACTACATAAGCGCAAGAGCACATACTTTGTTTCCACATCAGTAACACTGAATCTCAGGAGGCGATTATGCACTGCTGTCGCCCGTTCTTCCTGGTGTTAGCTGTCCCCCTCGTTCTTCTTTCAACCAACTCCGTTGCGCAGGTACGAACGTATTGCACCAATATTGCGGGGAACATCTCTTGCACCAGCTATGACAATGGAGCAAGAACACAATCCCTATGCACCAGCATAGCTGGAAACCTGACCTGTACAACTTATGACGACGATTACAGTCGGGTACGAATCCGCCAGAACTACGAGTCGGGACAGGTGATAGGCAGCGCTCTTGGCACTGCAATAGTGGCTGCTATTGAGCAGCGCAGAATTAATAAACAGATAAAGCAAGATAAGCAAGACAGATGGAATCAACTTGTGCAAGACAATATAGCAAGAAACGAATTGGTCTGTGAAACAGAACCTGAGAAGGTGGGACTTGCGGGCGTCACGGTATTGGAGTGCAGAAAGCTTGCCTTTTTTATGATTCAATTTTTTCACAGGCACCAAAAAGACTTTGTGCCAGACCCCAAAAATGTGGGTCTCTTAGCAGACGCCATGGATAAGATTGCTCCTGCCGATATCTCCTTGTGGACAGTGGAGACACTTGAAGAGGTTTTCCGACAGGTCGATAAGAATAAACTTGATAAGAAGGTTTATGTCGGGGAAGGTAAAGACAGAAGACCGTGGTAGCTCGGCGCAGTGAAAACCTTATCGAGATCGACAAGAAACTGTGATGTTGAAGCCGATTGGAACAGAGAACTATGCACCCCCCTATAACTAAAGAGATTCTTATTGAGATTGTAGATCGGTTGTCTGATCTTGGAGCTAGTCTGGATGCACTCGAAGCGGAATTGATAGCGGATGGGAAATTAAGAAGCGATGGCATAAGCAGTCGCTTCGCCACCCATAAGTCATCCGCTGAATCTACTCTCGCACACGCTCGATCTATGATCTCGCTGCTACCAGATTAGGCACTGATATGGAATCTTTTAATAAGTGGGTTAGGGTTTTCGAAGAGTTGTGAAAAGCATGAAAGTAACCAGGGTGGGGTGGATTATGCCTGAGCAGAACAATATACTTCCACCTATTCTGATGGTGCTCGGCGCATTCTTTGTAATGGTGCTGCTAACCAACGCTGTTGACAGTTACGGTGCCAGTGCATTTATTTGGACTGCCTTCATCGTGTTTGCCATAGCGGCATTGACGTCTATGTTTGGCGATCACCACAACACTGAAGCACATCGCTATGATCGAGCCGTCCTGGAAGCTGCTCGTAAGCAGCTAGCAGCGCAAAAGGGAGTTGTCCCTACGCCGGGTCAGCCCCGTGGTCGCATCCTTGAGCTATCAGCCCTTGCTCGCTCTATTGCAGATGTTTACCTCCAGCAGGGAGAAGCAACAGGTCAGAGTGCTTATGAGCGAGTAGCGGCAGGAATGTGCGCTCACGAACGAACAGCATTGCTCACCCTGATTCAACGGTTGGTCAGCTACAAGAAGAAATTAAAGTTTGGGAATGGATAGTTACCGTCTTCAGACTGCGGTTTTGGCTGCGCCACTGATGGTGCCTAAAGCCGCGCGCAGCGTGGCGGAGTGGAGGAATCTTGTGTTTCGCTGCGGAAACACAAGATGGCTCGACTCCGGCGCAACGCGCCTTCGCTCGCCATGACGTCTCGGAGGCGTTCTAACGCAGACACTTCAGCCCCTGCGCTCAACGCAGGGGCCAAAGCCTATTTCGTTACTTCTGCGCGGCTGTCTTCTTCGCCGGGCGGGCGGGAAGGCCAATGATCTGCCGGGCTTCGTCGGGCGTTGCTATTTCGCGGCCGATGGAGCGGGCCATCTTGACCACGTTGTCCACCAGCTCGGCATTGCTTCTGGCCGGTTCGCCGTTGGGCAGGTAGGGGAAGTCCTCCCAGCCGACGCGAACGTGTCCGCCCAGGGTAATGGCCAGGGCCAGCAGCTTCCAGTGCATCGGATCCATCACGCTGATGTTCCAGGTGACGCGAGGCGGCAAGTGGTGGATCATGTGCAGTAGTGATTCCGCATCGGGCGGCGTCCATGCTCCGCCGGGCCAGCCGACGAAGATCGTCATGTAAACCGGATCGTCGATCGGAACCTTCTTGCGGCGCAGGAACTCCAGGTTCCAGTAAGCGCCGCTGAAGAAGGCTTCCACCTCAGGCTTGACGCCAGACTTCTTGGCGAAGATGCAGAACTCCTCCAGCTCCTCGCGGGGGTGCAGGCCCAACATCTTGGTCGGCGGATAATTGGGGTCCGGCTGGAAGTGCTCGTCGTGCACGTTGAATGCATACGACATCATTTCCGGCTCGTACTCCATCAGTTTGACCTTGTCCGGGAGGCGGGCGCTGGCCACTCCGAACTGCATAACCGGGTTGACCTTCTCGCGGATCAGTTCCGTCAATCTGCGCCATCCCTCGAAGTTGATGATCGAAAACTGGCGCCCATCGGGCTGAATGGACTGTTCCATATGCCGAACCCCGTGATGGTGGGCCAGGGCGGCGCCGGCATTGACCGCGCGGATGTACTCGTCCGCAACTTTCTCGACCTGCTCGACCGGAATGACGTATTTGAATCCGGGATACGACTTCGAGCAGTCACACGCTACGCTGACAATCAGCTTGTCCATGAGGCAATCTCCAAGTCACTAGGGGACTATCTTCCAGCGCGTGCAGGGTAACACCGACCCGGAATGAAGTCAATCGGATTGGCGTCGAGTGTGTCACCACTGCTTGGTGCCCCACCCTCGCGCCGTGCAGTCCGGCGCTAGCATCATCAAGCGCCCATCGTTGCCAGCTCCAGGCCGTAGCGCTTTCCGACTTGCTGCAAGTCGTTGAAGACGCCAAGGCTCAGCGGAATGCCCTGCCGCCGCCTCTCCTGCAACAGGAGATATTCGCGCTCTCCGGGAAGGAAGATGCGTTCCACGCCGGGAGCCTTCTTCACGTTCTGCACATCTTCGATTGCCTTCCGCATGCGTTGCTTGTAGCGCCCAATGTCCTCGAAGGAGGAAATCGGAAGCACGCCAAACAGGTGGCCGACATTCGGGGCCTTTTCGGTCTGAAAATGCACCTGGCCGATCTCCGATCCGAAGGCCGCGCCCGACAGCATGGTGGAGAGCAGGCCCACGGCCACCGCCAGGGCATAGCCCTTCGGTCCGCCAACCGGCAGCAAGAATCCTTTCAAGGCCTCGGCGGGATCGGTAGTGGGCAGGCCGTCGGGGCCGGTCGCCCAATCCGCCGGGATGGCAGCGCCTTTCTTGGAGGCGGCCAGAATCTTGCCGCGCGCCACCGTGCACGCCATGTCCAGCACGATGGGAAATTCGCGGTCGGTGGGGAATGCCATCGCCAGCGGATTGTTGCCGATCATCGCTTCCGCCCCGCCCCATGGGGGAAACAGCAGCAGCCCGCTGATGGTGAAGCTCAGCCCGATCATGTCGCGGCGGGCGGCCATTTCGGCAAAATAGGCGGCGGCGCCGTAGTGATTGCTGTTGCGGACGGCGACGAAGGCGCAGTCTCCCTCCGCCGCTTTCGCCATGGCCAGCTCCATGGCACGCACCCCCACCAGGTGCCCCAGGCCGTTATCTCCATCCAAAACTGCGGTGGTTCGGGTTTCGCGCACCGGGCGGATGTTCGGCTTGGGATTGGCGCCCCCGGCGGCGATGCGCTCCACGTACTGCGGCAGGCGCAGTACGCCGTGCGACTCCACCCCGCGCAGGTCCGCTTCCACCAGAACATCCGTTACCAGCGCGGCTTCATCGGCCGGAACTCCGAGCCGCTCCAGCACCGCCGCGCAGAAGGCCTTCAAAACTGCTTCGCGGACGATAAACGTTTTTGGTTGGGGACCAGACATGCTTTCTCCTTGTTTGCATATTGGCGGCCGGATTGGCTGAGCGCAGAGGCATGAAGCGTAACGCAGTTCCGTCAATGCATGATTCACGCCATAGGTGTATCCATTCCGCAAGCTCCGTGGTGTATCAGGGCACGACTGAAGTCGTGCCCTGATACAAATCCCACCGTCTTCCGGGTCGCGATACGATGCGCCACGCTATGACATTACTCCAGCTTGCGACAAAATGCCTGCTGCGCCGCAGTTGAATTCCACAGAGTGGACTATCAGCTTGCCAGCGAAGAACCGCGGGATGCACAATGTCTTCGTTTTCGATTTGGCTCCGAAGAGATTTGAAAGGGCGCGGCTTTGCGGGGTCCCCGGCAAGCCCGCATTTGGCTTGCTGGGGTGCCTTGAGCCGCGCCGAACAGATGCCGGACATGGACGGGCCTTTAGGCCCTGAGGTATCGCCCTCAGCGGCTAAAGCCGGGTTCATAACCGTTCCAATCGGCACGCCTGAAGGCGTGCCCTTTCAAGGCTTCGAGCACAAACCTGATCAGGAGATTTTTATGAAAGCCATTTTAATGCGCCGTACCGGCGATCCCTCCGTGCTGGAATATGCGGAAGTTCCCACGCCGCGCCCCGCCGACAACGAGGTCCTGATCAAGGCCCACACCATCGGCGTGGGCGTGCCGGAGACGCTGGTTCGCAAGGGCGTCTACGAGTGGATGCCGCCCCTGCCCTTTATTCCCGGCATCGAGATGAGCGGAACCGTCGCCGAGCTGGGCCGCAACGTTCAATCACTGGCAGCGGGACAGCCGGTGTTTATCAGCGCCCGCGACTTGCCGGTGCGCGCCGGCTGTTATGCGGAATACATCGCGGTTCCGGCAGAAGCGGCGCACCCGTTGCCCGCGAACTGCGATCTGGAGGCAGCCGCCTGTCTCTCCAATTACCAAGTCGCATATCATCTGCTGCACACTGCCGCGCGCGGGGTGGAAGTAAACAGCGTGGTGGTACACATGGCGGGAGGAGGCGTCGGCAGCGCCGCTGTTGATCTGGCAAGGCTCGCCAACATGACGGTCATCGCCGTCGTCGGCTCTGAAGCGCAAGCCCGGGCGGTTGAGGCTCTCGGGGCGCAACACACGGTCAGTTATCAAGGGGACGACATTGCCAGCCGGGTGCGCGAGTCCACCGGCGGGCGTGGCGCCGACCTCATCCTGGATTCGATAGGCGGCAAGGAGTTCGGCGGCAATTTTGCCATGGTGGCGCCCATGGGTATGGTGATCTCCTACGGCTTCCGCAAGGGATGGCCTGACCCCAGCCTGGTCGCCGCCATGCGATCGAATTTCGACGCCAGTCCGGCGCTCCGCATTTTCACCATGCATACTTTCGACCAGCGGCCGGACATCAGGAAGGCCACGATGAACGCGCTGCTGGCGCATCTGGCCGCCGGCGAGCTTCAACCTCTGATATATGACCGGCTGCCGCTGGCCAAGGCAAGCCGGGCGCACGAACTTCTCGAATCAGGCGAGGTTATCGGCAAGCTCGTGATGAAGCCGTAAAGCAGTTTCGTTGACCGCAGTTCTCTGGCTGAAGTTGAACGCTGATACCGCAATTTTCAATTCTGAACCAAAGCTGATCGCCACCGGTCTAGGCGTGTCGCTGTCGCGGTTGCTATCTTGTCTTTAGCAACGGGCCGGGGTAAAAGTAAGTGTTTCTCCTGCCCTGACACGCACCAAGATTCCCAAAATGAAACCCATCCTCAGGGTTAGTGACTTTTAGGTTTCCTTCGGTGGCAAAGTGCGCAAACATTGCAGGTACAAAAGTCTGCACTACTTGAACTTTAGGCAACTGTAGGAGGACTCGATGGAGTGGCCACTTTCATCCATTGGCTTCGCTGTTATCAGACTACGGGGAATCGTACTGATGGGGTTTGTTTGCGCTATTGCACTTTGGTGCACGGCACAAAATGGCGACTCCCAATCTCCACCAGCAGGTGCGCAACAGACTGGTAATATCGCCAAATTGAGAATTAAAGCGGCGATAGTGGATAGCGATCTCAACGTTAAGCCAATACCAAAACTGAAATTGGTGCTCCGTTCTGTACCGCCCCAGGCACAGGAGATACAGGCAACGACGAACTTTGACGGAGTTGCCGAGGTTGATATTGCGATTGGAACGTACGCACTAGCGTCGGTGCAGCCACTGCAATTTCAAGGCCGACAATATTCCTGGGCTGTTAACGTGAGTGTGCCAGCGGAAGGGAAGTCCATCGAACTCAGTGTAGATAATGCCCATATTGAGCAGATTGCCCGTGTCAATGTATCGAGAAAAACAGACGAACTGACTGCAATGTTCCAGCGGTTTAAACCCAGCATCGTAACTGTCTGGAGCGAATTCGCGAGCGGCACCGGTTTTCTGGTCGATCCGAGTGGCTTGCTGCTTACCAACCAGCACGTCATCGGGCCGTCCGAATATATTGCGGTTCAATTTGATGGACAACGCAAGCTACCTGCAATCCTTCTTTGCGCTGACGCCGACAAGGATATCGCGGTGCTGTGGGTTAACCTCTCCGGGATTAAAGATGTCGTAATAGCGCCACTTGTAAAGGCTGGTGGACTTGAACCAACCGTAATTGAGGGCGAGAGAGTGTTCACTATCGGCAGTCCCATGAGCCAGCGAAAAATCATGACTGCCGGAATCGTTAGCAAGGTAGAGAAACGCGCAATTATTTCGGATATAAACATCAATCACGGCAATTCCGGTGGGCCTTTGTTCAATTCATTGGGGTACGTAGTTGGCTTGACTACATTCATAGATCCTGATCGCCTGGGAGGGCCAGGATTGTCAGGAATAGTCCGCATAGAAGAAGCATTTTCGTTACTCGAAGCTGCGCAGCAGAAGAAAAACGGCATGCGCCAGCCCTCTAACGTCCTCTTGCCAGTGGAACCAGAAGACAGATTCCCTCTCGATGCTATTAAGCAATCGCTGCAAGAATTGGTCGACAAAAAGGATTTCTCTGATAACGATATAAAGTCGCTGTATAGCCATGACGCTGGTGATTACGTTGTGACACTAATAACGCCTAGACTCATGTATTACGCTATGGAGAGGGGCAGAATCGAAGCGATCAAAACAAAAGAAAAAAGGAATAGTAAACAAAAAAATGCAATTCAGGGTACATTCCAACCTCTTGAAGATCTGCAAAACTGGCGTGAATATATTGGCGAGTATAGGCCTGTATTGGAAATTCGTACGAAACCCAAATTTCAAGAGACTGGTGGATCGCAATTCACTCGCATAATGGTAAGCCCATATCTACCAGCAACCATGCGCTTCAAAACTGATTTTTACAAGATGAGTTTGAAGTGTGATAGCAAGGAAATTGAACCAATCCACCCCGGCAAGATTGCGCGAGTTGTAAACCGCAACAACAGATTTGAAAATGCTACTGACGCTACTTACGAGGGTTTCTATACTTACCCTGCTGATGCAATTTCCTCTTCATGTGGAAAGGTTACATTGGAGTTGTTTTCAGAAAAGAATCCGAATAAGCCCAAAATTATGCAATTCAACTATGAGACATTGGTCCGAATTGTTGATGATTTTGCGCCATATACGAAGGACAGCGGGAGCAAAGTGCGACTATCTAAGCCTGCATCAGTGAGATGGCAGTAAAGGTCAAAGAGCACGTGCCCCACATCTGCCGCAGTTGGCAGATGTGGGAAGAGAAACGATGGGTGGCCCACTCAAGCTTCTGTTGCTTGAGTGGGGTAGTTTTCGGTGTTAAGGATGGAACTGCCCCACTCAAGCCAACAACCGGCTTGAGTGGGCCACCCTAGGCATTGCCGCTAAGCGCTGGCCGCGCCTGCCTTAAAGGTCTTAACCAGTTCCCGGAATTGTTCCAGCGGCACGATTCCCCGGTTCTTAATCCCCTGCCGCTTGACCGCCGCTAACAGGTCGTCCATCTTTTCCGCAGGCACCGTGGCGCCGATCTTGCCCAGCGCCCATTCCACCGACTTCTTTCCGCTCTTCTTGCTCAGATATATTTCGCGCTGGCGGCCCACCAGCTCCGGAGCATAAGGCTCGACAGCCGGAGGGAAGGTCACCACCTGCGCCACGGTAGAACCGGTTTCTCTGCCGTAGACAGTTTCACCAACCACCGCCTTGAGCGGAGAAACAGGAATCCTGGTAACCTCCTGCACCAGCTTGCTCAGCGGGTACAAGTGGTCCAGCTTAATGTTGGTCTCGACGCCGTAGAGGCCGGTCAGCGCCAGCGCCATGTCGGCGATATCGGCGTTGCCGCTTTTTTCTCCCAAGCCGTTGACGGTGACGTGCACCGAATCTGCTCCGGCCCGCAATGCCGCCAGGCTGCACGCGCTCGCCAGGCCAAAGTCGTTATGGCAATGGACCGCCAGCGGAACCTTGAACCAGCTTTTGACCTGCGCCGTCAGGTAGTACATGGCTTCCGGCGTTGCGACGCCGATGGTATCGACGAGCACCAGCTCGTCTGCGCCGGCGTCGATGGCAGTGCTGTACGCCTGCTTGAGGAAATCCAGCTTGGCGCGGGTGGCATCGACGGGGAAGTAGGCGGCATACAGGCCCTGCTCTTTGGCGAACTTGATGGCGCTGCGGATGCGGCCGAGCACCGTAGCCTCGTCCAGCTCCCAGGCCTTCATTTTGAGTTCGCTTACCAGAATCTCGCAGACAAGAGCCTTCACCCCCGTCTCCACGCATGCCTTCACGTCATTGACGTTGCAGCGGGAGAAACCCCAGATCTCCGCATTCTTCACGCGTTTGACGATTTCGGTTACGGCGTACTTATCGTCGTCCGTGCTGGCGGGGAAGCCGGCTTCTATGCGGTCTATGCCGGCGTCTGCCAGGGCCTGAGCGATCCGCAGCTTGTCCTCGGCCGCCATGCTGACGCCGGTGGACTGCTCGCCGTCCCGCAGCGTGGTGTCGTAAATCTTGACCTTCTTCGGCAATCTGGACAGTTGGGCTTGGACCTCGGGAATATTGTTGTAAGGGCTGAGCCACCATTGTTGCGACATTCGGTTCACACTCCTGGTTTAGTTTTATGAAAATTACTTACAACGAGCGGCTGGCCTGATTATAAGCCAGCTGCTATTGAGCGATGGGCAGGGAAGAGTCCATTTCCCGGCCGTGAAGGTTCTTTTGCACCACGAAGCCGATATCGGAGACGGCGCGCCGCAGCACGGAAACCAGTTCATCCTTCCACTGCCCGTTCAGGCGGGAGGACAGGCCGCGGATGCTGACCGCGCCGATGGGCTCCCGTCCCTCCCCCGGGATGGAAACACCACTGGCGCTGATGCCCGGCGCCGTGTTGAGCGTTCTGGTGGCGTATCCTTTCTCGCGGGTCTCCGTGATCTGCCGCCGCAGTTGCTTCAGCGTGAGCAGCTCTTTGGCAAAGACCTGGCGTTGCTCGTTGACCGTCAGAATCCTGTTTACGATCTCGTCGGGAAGGGCGCTGAGCAGCGCCATGCATCCGGTCCCCACCCCGAGAGGGCGGCGCTGGCCAATGTCGAAATCCTCCACCAGAAAGTTGACCTTCAGCGGCGGCATTCCGTCCTTGCGATCGATGCAGACACCGTCAAAGCCGGAACGGACGGTGAGGAAGACCGTAACCCCGGTATTCGCCGCTACCCAGCGCAGGTACGGCTGGCAAACGTCGCGCAGGTGGTTCTTGGGCGAGGCCGCCAATCCCATCTCATAGAGCGCCGGGCCAAGATAGTACCGCTTTGTCGCCTGGTCCTGAACTACCAAACCCTCGGCGATCAGCCCGTGCAGCATGCGGTGCGCCGTCGGCCGCTCGATCTTGGAGAGCGACGCCAGGTCCACCAGGCGCAAGCCGGTCCGGTTGTGGTAGGTCAACAAGCGCAGCAGCAAAGCAGCGCGTTGAATCGTCTGGGTTCCGTAGGCAGAGGAGGAAAGCTCAACTGCATCCGCGGAAGAATTCGTTCCCATAGATACCTCAGTTCCAGAACTGCTCTACGCTGACAAGCCCGCTCCCGCCCGCCGCCGGTGCAAACACAGGCAGGCGCCGGACTTAGACCTGTCCAACCGCGGAGGATCATTCCTGGGAATCACTTCGTCACTTGCAATCGCAGGTCGGCATTGTTTACAGCCGTTGAGTGCCCGCCGCAGTGATTCTTATCACGTTGTGATGTGACCCCAGGAATCAGCGTACTACCCGAGCACTGGCTATTTCTTTTCATGACGTTAGCCGGATGGCGCCGGTGGGCGGCTTGGCCGGGCCGGCTTTGCTGGAGTGGGGATTTTGCAACTTCCCCGCTCAAGGCCAACAACAGACTTGAGTGGATCACCCTCAGGTCTTAAGGCCGGTTTTTCAGATACTGAACTATTTTGGCCGCCGGCTGCTTCCGCCCGCTAACATCCCCTGTGTATCCCACACGAGCTTCTTCTGCTAGAGTATGGCAGTTCTCCAAGGCCGTTGGATCCACGTGAGGTGTAATTCCATTTTGCAGGAGGGCGGAGATGAAAGCCAGTGTCCTGGTAGCGCCCGAAAAACTGGAGCTGCGCGAGCTTCCGGACTTGAAACCGGCTCAGCGCGAAATAGTCATCAAGGTAAAGTGCGTGGGCATCTGCGGAACCGATGTCCAGGTGTACCGGAACTCGATAGTCCCGACCAAATCGCCGCTGGTCTTGGGGCATGAGTATTGCGGCGAAGTGGCCGAGGTCGGCTCAGGCGTCGCGAACTATCAGCCCGGAGACTACGTCTCTTCCGGCGGCGCATGGGGATGCGGAACATGCGTCTATTGCAAAAAGGGAGAAGCGTCGTATTGCCAGTCGCCCAACTCGCTGGGACGCACCTCCGACGGCTCGCTGGCCGAATACATCCGGGTTCCGGCTGAGATCGTTTATCCATTGGACAAGTGCGTAACTCCGGTGCAAGGGCAGGGAGTGATCGGAGTAGGCACGGGACTGCGGGCAGTCTCCCGCGCCGGAGTGAAAGTCGGAGACCGCGTCCTGCTGATCGGTCCCGGCTACGGCGGTCTGATTATGCTGCAGCTCTCGAAGCTGAACGGGGCGCGAGCCGGAATCGTAGGTACGCGGGCCGAGCGGCTGGCCATCGCCAAAAAAGTCGGGGCCGATTTTACCGAGAACACCAAAGAGAATCCCGATTGGGAAAAAGACCTGCTCGCGCGCGAGGCGCCGACCGGCTTTGACGTGGTGATCGAGGCGGCTGGAAATGTCGGGGCGCTGCTCTCCGCCACCCGCATGGTCAAGAAGGGCGGCACCGTGCTGGAGTTCGGAACATCCTTCGACACGGTGAGCGGCATACCGCAAAAAGATTTTTATTATCGGGAGATATCGATTGTCGGCTGCAAGGGCGGATGGGGATTCTACCGCACCGGGATTGAGCTGCTGAACCGGCATGCGATAAAGATCGACCCGCTGATCACTCACCACTATCCGCTGGCCAGAACTGCCGAGGCGTTTCATGTGATGGACAAAAGGCTGGACGGGGTGCTCAGGGCCGCTGTGTACTGCTAATGCTTTCTGCACGTGCCCCACATCTGCCTGCATTTGGCAGATGTGGGCGCTACGAAGCACTCGGCTTACTCCAATACCGATCGCAGTGCAAGATGCTCACCTGCGCCGTTTGCTGTTACAGGTGTTCAAAACAAACAACGGTGCAGCACACTGGTTGTTGTGCGGCACCGCTGAGAAGTTCCAAACGAACTGCGAAAATCGAGCACTTGGCTAATCGTGTCCGGCTGCTACGCCAGCGCCGACGTCATCTACGCAGTAATACTCGCCCGGCAGTCCGCAGATGATCAGGTCATGTTTCGGCGCACGGTAGAAGACCTCGAACCCAGTGTCTGTGACCACGCCGCAGTGCTCGATCTTCACGCCATCCTTGGCCCATTTATCGCCCAGCCAGGTGAAGCATCCCACTTCGACCGCGAAGCACATGTTTTTCAGTATCGTCACGGGAGGCATCATGTAGCCCGTATTCGCCGTGAAGCCGGCAACCGTGGGTCCCCCATCGCCGGAACGCAGACCGATCGAATGCATAACCGAGCCGGCGAAACGTCTGCCTGGCTCAGGCCACTTGGGCGTGCGTCCCCAGCCGCCCGGGAAGTCTCCCTTCTTTTGCCATTCTCTCGTAATGTCCTGGGTGGTGATGCCGGGCCTCACGCACTCGGTCAAGGCATAGAGGCCGTCGCGGCAGACTTTGTAAACGTCTTTCTGGAACTGCGTGGGCTTGTCGCCTACCAGATACGTGCGGTAGAAACAGGTCCGATAGCCCTGGAAGCTGACGCCGTTTATATCGATAACCACGAAGTCGCCCGGCCTTATCCTTCTGTCGGTGGGCATGTTGGGCACGACGTGGCCCGATCTTTCGCCGGAGCAAACCACGAAACTGGGCCCTTCCAGCTCTTCAGCTCCCAATTTAAACAGCGCGTTGGCGGCAATGCCGGCAACCTCGAACTCGGTCATGCCCGGCCGCAAAGCCTTGCATACCTCCCAATGGGCGCTTTCCGTAATCACGCCGGCCATGCGCAGGCAGTGAATCTCATCCTCAGTTTTAACCTGAGTTGCATCTGTCATGGCCAGAAGTCCGTCACAAATTTTCAGGCCCGCGCGATCGAATGCCCTGATCAAGTGATAGTTGGAGGTGTCTATCCCAATGGGCATATCGGCCTTGCCGTGCTTCTGCAACAGGCCTTTGACTTCGGCAACCATTTTGTCCATTTGGCTGGGCACATAATCCGGGTGCTCGGGCAGAGCCTGCTGAATGGCGAATGTTCTGGCTGTCTCCAGAATCATCTTGCCCTTGAACCAAGGCATGCGTGACTCATCCCATGTGCCGCCAAAATAATCCTTCGCAACGTACGGGAAGCCATCACCCTCGACCAGCAGGGCAAAGTGGCCAAGGCGGCGCCGGTTATATTGGTGTGATGAGTAATAGCCCAGGTAACGCTGGTAGTCGTAGTCGAATACCATCATTGCTCCCAGGCCGTGCTTTTTGAGCGAAGCCTGCGCTCTTGCTATCCTTTCGTTGCGCATGCGCTCGGGATTGTAAGGACGCTGCTCGTAATCCACCGCATAAGGTCCGTACTGCATTTCAATCCTCCTATTCGATTTCGATCAAACTGAATTGAAACCTGTGCCGCACACAAATCAGTGCAGGGGGCTGAATTTTCCCGTTCCAATAGCTATTTCCGCTGCAATTTCCGCCCCAGCTAATGCAACTGCGGAGCTTGCTGAAGACCCCAGTTGGCGTCTGTAAAAGTGCGGTAACACAATTCACCCACCCCTTTTGTATTGGCTTTCGCCTCATTCCTCAACCGTTTGTCCACAATCTGAAATTATAGGTGTACTGCAACCGGGTTGTTGTTGATAATTAAAGGCCTTTAGACCAGAAAAGCCGGACCGGGCGGTTTTTGCCGCAAAAGGATGGACCCATGACGAGTGCTGGCACGGGAGCGGCTGTTCACGTCGATAGCGTGGATATCTGATCAGATGGCGCGCGGGGAATCTGGGCGCGGCGCTCGCATTCTATCGTCCTGCACGGGCAAAGTTGATATATCGTAATAAAGACATTTTGCAGGTCAGAGCAGGAGCATTGCACGGACGGGCATAACGTACCACCCCGGCAGACGCAAAACCGGCGTCTGCTGAGGGATCCCGCGCGCGGCCGGCGGCTCAAGCGAAAAACCAGATTAGCCATTCAGGGGGACATATGGCTGGGTCTCAGATACAAACTGCACCGGAATCCACCCTAAAACGTTTGTCAACGCCGGTAGCGATCTCGTGCCTGGCATTGCTGGCGACGGCTTACGTCACCAATGCCATGGACCGGTCGATATTCCCGACCCTGCTTCCACAGATCAGGCAGCACTACGGATACGGCCTGACGGCAGGCGGATTCCTGGCGACGGTGTTCAACCTGGGCATCGCCTGCACCGGGATACCCGCGGGATACCTGATCGATCGCTGGACTAGAAAAAACGTGATTCTGTCCGGCATGGCCATCTACTCGCTCTTCACCCTGGTGACCGTATACGCCAACGGCATGTACGACATGATGGCTTACCGGTTTCTGACCGGCGTCGGCGAAGCCATGCAGATAGCGGCCCTCTATGTTGCAGCCGGCAGTTTCTTTTACAGGAACAGGGCCTTCGTCGTGGGATGCGTCAACATAGGCTTCGGCCTGGGCGGCGTCCTGGGACCCTATCTCGGAACCCGCATCACCCTGGCCTCCGGAAGCTGGAAGCCCGCCTTTGTGGTGTTCTGCCTGTTAGGTTTCTTCATGGCGGGATTGGTTTGGCTGTTCATTCCGAAGGCCTTTACCGAGCAGAAGAGCGCCAGCCATCTCCGCGCGGCCGACCAGTCCCTGTTCGCGCACGTTCCGGAAAAGCTATGGAACCGGAATACCATCTTGATCGCCTGCACCAATGTCATGCTGGGCACGATTCAGAATGGTTATACCGGCCTGTATCCGACCTTCGCCCGCACCCATCTGCACTTCACCCCGATGCAGGCGGGAACGGCCTTCAGCTTTTTCGGCTTCGGCTGCATGTTCGGCTGGCT
>JBEKQR010000050.1:0-15244 GCA_049519515.1 Candidatus Korobacteraceae bacterium | reverse complement strand
ACGCCAACGGTGCCGCTGCCGTTGGCCCTTATTCCCACGCCGTTGAGGCCAATGGCTTCGTCCACCTATCAGGGCAAACGCCGCTCGACCCCACAACTGGCAGACTGGTCGATGATGACATCGGGGCTCAAACGGCGCAATGCTTACGCAACCTCTTCGCGGTGCTGGCTGAAAGTGGACTCACCCCAGACAATGTCGTCTCATGCTCGGTCTATCTGACAGACATGAATGATTTCTCGGCCATGAACGCTGTCTACGAACGCCAGTTCTCGAAACCTTTTCCGGCCCGCACGACCATCGGAGTCGCAGCCCTGCCGCTGGGGGCCCGCATCGAAATCGGTCTGATCGCAGCCCGTCGTTAGAACTATGTCCGCGTAATCGTAGGTGTAGGAGCGCAATCATCCGTCCGCGAGAAGCTCTCAGCGGTTTGGCTCACGGCTGTCGGTAGAGGTGATGGGGTGGACAGTAGATTTGTGGACGTATAGCTGGTCGAATCCACCCCAATCGCCGCGTATAGACGTGCGTGGTGTCGTTGCCGCGAGGCAGGGTCTTCTCGTGCGTGAGGGTTTCGCGGAACGATTCCGTGCTTGCCCGAAGATATCCACTATCGGAGAGAAGCGCCTACAGTATCTCTCATAGGAGAGATTCTTTATTGAGTATCTGGAGTCAGTTTGAATCAGGAAAAACAAGCTCCGCGGGACCATGAACGCCAAAATCTCTTAGTCAACCCTGGGCCAGAAAAGCGGAATCGTGAAAAGTCGCGCACTACGATAGGCTTTCAGATCTCGCGCGAGGACGTGTTCGATGCGATGCGAGCGCCATTCGTCCGACTCCTTATCCGGTCTTTATCGGTATTGTTGTTCCGAATTTTACCCGCTTCATCACAACAAGCGTAGTGAAACGACGCACATTCTTGTTACTAAACAAAATGCGCTGCGTGAATGTCTCGTACGCGGACATGTCGGCTGCGGCCACCATGAGCACAAAGTCGACGTCGCCGGTCACGTAGAGACATTGCACAACTTCGGGTGCCCTTAACATCGCTTCCTTAAATCTTTCGAGAGTATCAAGTCTTTCTCGCTCAAGTGAAACCAATACGATCGACATCAGCCCTATGCCGGCAGCTTCAGGATTTACTACCGCCGTGTCCTCACTAATGACGCCCTGTTTCCGCAGCCGTTTCAATCGGCGCAAGCAGGAGGCCCCTGAGAGATGGACTCTTGAAGCGAGTTGATCAGAAGTGAGCAGATTGTTTTCCTGTACCACCTGCAAAAGTTTGAGATCGAACTTGTCGAGTTTCAGCATTTGAGCCTCGGAAGGTAATAGTGATGAAATTTATCAACTTCTAGCATAACGATAATATATTTTAACATATATAGCTATAACAACGTAAATACTAGTTATATTTATGGAATATAATGCGTCGCATAGTTCAATATTTCCGGCCCACCTGAGGTGAGTGCCATGAACGTAACAAGTAGCGTTCGAGCGTCTGCAGCTGCGCGGCTTGATCGGCTTCCTGTCCTTCCGTTTCACCGCAAGTTGGTAGGACTTATCGGTGGAGGCATGTTCCTCGACAACGTCGATATTTATATAGCCGGATCGGTGCTCGCCGTGTTCTTGCAGACCAAATGGTCTACACTTGCACTCAACGCGTCATTTATCTCGGCTACCTTTGCCGGAATGCTGATCGGCACTTTAGGAGCAGGGGTTCTTGCCGATCGGTATGGCCGCAAATTTTCCTTTCAGTTCAACTTAGGGCTTTTCGGCTTGGCGTCAATTGCTTGTGGGTTTTGCCCAACCATGCAATGGTTAATCGCAACTCGTTTCGTGTGTGGCATAGGACTTGGCGCTGAGCTCGTGATTGGCCCCAGTACGATGGCCGAGTTCGTGCCTCCTAGCGTTCGCGGGCGCTGGGTAGCGACCCTATCACTAATAGCCTCTAATGGACTGTGGGTCTCGACATTGCTCAGTTGGTGGCTGATTCCCATGTTCACTTGGCGCATAATGTTTATCCTTCCGGGGATTGGCGCGTTAATTCTTTTGTACTTACGGAAAGCTATACCGGAATCGCCGCGCTGGCTCGAGGTCAATGGCCGATACCAGGAGTGTGATGCTCTCATCTCGAAGTTTGAAGCGGAAGGGCCGGCACATGGTTCCCTGTTGCCTCTCGCGGAGCCGATGCCCGTACGAACGGCCGAGTCACTATTTCAGCGCAAACTTATTCGCCCACTCATACTTGGAAGCACGCTGATAGTTGTCCTGTTCGCGGCGCTCTATGGCGTCATTACCTGGGTCCCCACTTTTCTGTTAAAGCAAGGTATTCCCATCAACAAAACCCTCGGCCAAGTGACGCTGATGTCATTGGGTGGACCGGTTGGGGCATTTATCGCTAACAGGCTGTTGGACAGACTTGGGCGGCGACGTGCGATTATCGGTGCGTCGATCTTAGCTGCAGCTGTCACTGCAAGTTTCGGTATAGTTACTTCGCAGCTGGCAGCCACCATTGCCGGTTTTTTAGTAGTCGCGGTCGTCTATTTTCTGATTGCCACCATCCAGTGCGTTTACCTTCCCGAACTTTTCCCGACCGAAATTCGTGTTCGCTGTAACGCTATTTGCCTCGGCATGGCTCGTATCTCCTCGATGTTTGTTCCGTTCGGAGTCGTATTCCTCTACGAGCGCGGGGGGGTTATCGCTGTGGTCGGCAGCGTTGGAGTCGCTTTCTTGATCGAGGCTGTAATGATGGCGGCTATTGGGATCGAGACGAGCCGGAAGTCTCTGGATATGATATCGGCTGGATTGAAAAGTTCGACGACGGCAACCGTAATCGCTGCTGGCGGGGGGAGTAAAACGTAAATGTCTAGCCACGCTTTCCCATCGCTCAATACGACCATGCCGCGGATCGCATTGGACGGCTAAGACTGATGTCGAATGCGGGGGGCTTTTACCTGGTTCTCAGCTATCCATTGTTTCGCCTCCTCAAGGTACGTCCGAGCCTTGCACTGTTGCTACTAATTGTTGGCACGAGTCCAGTCGTCAAGGCTGTTTATTATGCATCGTTACCGTCGCTCATGGCGGATATCTTTCCCGTGGCAACACGCAGCACCGGCTTGACGCTCAGGTTATAACATGGGTGTGGTGTGTTTTGGCAGCTTTGCTGGGCTGATTTCGACTGCCCTGATCCGGATTACGGGTCGCCTGCCGCACCGGCCTGTATCTGGTTACCATCTCGGCAATCAGCATTGCCGCACCGGTGGCTGTGAAGTTTCATGTGAAGATAAAGTAGAAGCCTCGGTACATAGCCTCCGTCTGCTAGGCTGAAGATATGCTCTACATTGGCGCCTGTCTTAGAGCGGGAAGTCTTGTGAAACGGTGATTAACATGAGCCGAACGCAAGCTATCGACATGGCGGCTAGCTATTTTGACAGTGGCCGCTTCCTACAAGTGTTGCAGCAAAGAGTGGCGATCCGTAGCGAAAGTCAGAAGTCCAATAGCGGACCGGTTCTGCGCTCCTATTTGATTGACTCCATCGTCCCGCAGCTCGGATTGCTCGGGTTCACGTGGAAGATTATCGATAACCCGATCTTTAGTGGAGGCCCATTTTTGATTGCTGAGCGTATTGAACCTGATGCCGCGTTTACTGTGCTTACTTATGGCCACGGAGATGTTGTACGTGGCCAGGAAGAACAATGGCGTGCTGGGCTCGAACCGTGGCGGGTCACAGTCGAGGGGGATCGATGGTATGGTCGCGGAACTGCCGATAATAAGGGACAACACACTATCAATTTTGCAGCTCTGGCGGAGGTGTTGACGCTCCGCAAGGGGCGACTCGGCTACAACGTCAAGGTTGTCTTCGAGACGGGAGAAGAAACCAATTCGGAAGGACTGCTTGAAGTCTGCTCAATTCACCGTAGAGAGCTTGCCGCCGACGTCTTCGTTGCTTCCGATGGTCCTCGGGTATCAGCTGCGGTTCCAACCATCTTTCTTGGGAGCAGAGGTGAATATAACTTCAGCCTCCGCGTCAATTTGCGGGATGGTGCCCACCACTCGGGAAACTGGGGTGGCCTGCTGTGCAATCCCGGAGTCAGATTAGTTCACGCCATCGCCAGCCTCGTCGACGAGAAAGGTCGCGTTTTGTTAAGAGGACTGCTGCCTGACTCTCTGCCTGCCGATGTGAGAGAAGCGCTCCGAACGATCACAGTTGGGGGTGACCCCACTGACCCCTCAATTGACTCAGACTGGGGCGAGCCAGGACTTTCGCCTGCCGAGCGGGTTTACGCTTGGAATACCCTGGAAGTACTCGCATTTCGAACCGGCAATCCAGAAGCTCCAGTCGGGGCGATTCCTGGGCATGCGCTTGCGTTCTGCCAAATCCGCTGGGTCGTTGGAAGCGATAGTAGTAACTTCATTCGTTCCATTCGTGAACATCTGAACGCGCACGGCTTCAGCGATGTTGATGTTCAACCCGAAGGAAAGCCCTTAGTCGCGACTCGTATGGGTCTCGGCAACCCGTGGACACAATGGATTGTAGGGTCTATACAGCGAACCATCAACAGGACTCCAGCTCTTCTTCCAAATTGCGGTGGTTCGCTGCCAAACGATGTGTTCTCCGAGGTGCTGGGCTTGCCCACGCTATGGGTTCCCCATTCTTATGCGGGATGTAACCAACATGCACCCAACGAACATTTGCTTGGTAGTGTAGCCCGGGAGGCTTTGCAAATCATGGCAGGCCTCTTTTGGGATCTGACTGAAAATGGCCCTGCGGTTCTAGCGAAGGTAAATAAGCAAAGCGGATGATCAGATCACTCCGATCACGCGCAGTGATTTAGCCAACGTGCGCCAGCTTCTTTTGAAGCACATGCACCGTCGTGACGGAGTTTTTGCGTAGGACAACGGTCTAAGGAATCGGAATAGTGAGTCCAACCTTGACCCGATCCATGGCGATGAAGGTCCGAAAGCGCTTGACGTTGTTGCCCTCGAAAAACAGCCGTCGAGTCAGCCGTTTATAGTCTGCCATCGTCGGTACGGTTATGATTAGGATGAAATCCGTCTCGCCCTGGTGCGCTGGAGCCACTGGCTGAATGTGCTCATCCTTATGGGACTGATGCTGAGCGGCATATCCATCTACTGGGCTTCTCCCATCTATCAGCACAAGCCCGACCCGCAGACGGCTAATTTCGACTTCTTTGGCGACATCGGCGTCTGGCTCTGCGCCCACGTCACCGGACTGCATAGGTCGAAGGTTGGAGCGCCATCGCTTGGTGGTCCGGCTTGCGCTTCGACTGTCTGCGGCATGCTTACCCGCCGATGTCGCAGGCAAAATGGGCGCTCGTGGAGTCCTCGGTCAACCAGGATGCAAACGGCAATCCCAACCCATACTACGCCTCGCTCGATCTGGAAACGGCCGGTCATCCGCAAACGCTGCTGGCCACCCACTTCAACGCGCGGCCGCTTACGGTCGAGCATGGCGCGCCTCTTCGCCTGCTTGTCCCGGTAAAGCTTGGCCTGAAGAAGGCCATCACCAGAATCGTCTACACGGCAGAAGAACCGAAAGATTATGGGGCGGAGCGCGGATACTCGCGCTACGACGGGATATAGCTATATAATCGGCTGTCCGCTTCGCTAACTGTTGGCGAAGAACAGCAGCCCTGCAAGACACTTCCCGAGTACGTCTGTGAGCACCTCAAGAGGGTGAACGTAGGATTTTTTTACCTGCACTCGCTTTTTTGCTCCGTCAGGCGAGGCCAAGCTCAGCCACTTTACTCTGGGTCGGCACTCCATTCCTGTCCCAGCCGCGATAGCCGTAGTACTCGTCCAGCATGCTGGACAGGTCGGGGACGTGCCCGGCGGAATTGCCGGCGGCGAATGGTTCATGGGTAAACCGGCGCGGAAGGGTATCGTCCGCCCTAGTCACGCCGCAGGAAACGTTCAGCAGCCGCTTCAGATTGAAGCTTCTTTCTCCGGCCCTGAGCAGTTCCGCCGCGTCCATATCCCAACCTGTGACACAGTTGGTCCACTTAACTAGGATTGGCATGTCTAGCGCCGACATGGCGAGGGAACAGAATTTCAAGCTGTTGGACAGCTCCGCATAGTTCTGCGCAATCGCGACCATCCTTCCCTTGCCTTCGTGCGCCAGGCGATCCAATGGCTTGGGAAAGCCAAGTCCCGGCATGGCGTTGCGCTCCAGGGTGTAAGAGCAGCCCCGGTGGCAAGCCCCCCGATGCATTGTGGCGTAGGCAACGGCCAAACTGGAGAGGGCCCGGGGATCATGATAAGGCGGTTCCAGGCCCTTGACGTGCATGACAAATTTTTCCGCCTCCGGACCAAGCTGCTGCGCTGCCCAACGGGTTCCACGCTGCAGCAGTTCCCCCACGCCTTCGCCCGTGGCGATTTGTTGGATCAGCGAGAGAACCGCCTCGCCATTGCCGAATTCCAGCTTCGGCCCATGGGCCGGATTCTTGAGCAGTCCCTTGCTGACGGCATCGAAGATAAAAGCAACAGCGTTGCTGGTTGAAATCGTGTCCATGCCGAGACGATTGCACAGGTTGTCGGCTTCTATGATGACGGTGAAATCGAACACCCCGCATTGCGGGCCAAAGCCTCCAACGGTCTCGAACTCCAACGGCGTGGTTTTTCCTGAATAAGGTCCCCGCGTAACCCGGACTTCCTTTCCGCATCCGATGGCGCAAGGCGGACAATGATATTTCCCGGCGCCATACTCTTTCATCATGATTTCCGCGCCGAGACACTCGACCAGCTTGCCGCAATCCCCGTTGGTCCAGTTGAATCCGGACAAATCGCCCAGAACGGCGTTGCCAACTGTGCCGCCCGGTGTCCCAAACTTACGGAGGCGGGCCAGTTTCTCCAGCATGAAGGGGGTAATCTCGCGGATGCTCTGCTGCAGTTCCTTCGGATACGCCACCGGCGTGGGCCGGCTTCCATCGGACACCACGGCCTTTAGCCGCTTAGCGCCCATAACCGCACCCAACCCGCACCGTCCCGCCGCTCTGGCGTGTACTCCCTCGCTCATGATACCTGCAAACCGCACCATGCGTTCGCCCGCCGGGCCGATACAGACAATGGCCGCCTTGCTTCCATAGCTTGCAGTCAGAATGTCGAACGTCTCGACGGTATCTTTCCCCCAGACGGCTTCCGCCGACACAACTGAAATCTTGCCGTCAAGGATGGGGAGCACCGATGGGGACGGCGCTTGACCGGTGATGGCGATGGCATCGAAGCCGGCGGCTTTGAGAGCAATACCAAACCTTCCTCCGCTGTCGGCCTCTCCCCAGATTCCCGTCAGCGGCGACTTAGCTATCACTGCGTAACGTCCTGAGGTCGGAACATTGGCACCAGTTAGCGGGCCAGTAGCAAAAATTAGCACGTTCTCCGGCCCCAGCGGGTCCAGCTTATGAAACGGGAATCGCCGCAGAATGTACGCGCCCAGCCCTGTGCCGCCAATGTAGCTTCTTCGGACGTCCTCCGGGATTTCTTCAATCTTCACGCTGCCAGTGGATAGATCAATCCACGCCAGCTTTCCCATATAGCCACCCATACAAGTTCTCCGCTTCGGCCCGCATGGCTATGATCGTAGGCACACGCTAAGTATGCTACTCCGATTCGTGAACGCCAGCTCGTTTCGAATAGTTCTCCGCTTAGGGCGCTGGTTTGGCCACGTGGCTCTCCCCTGCGACGTAGGAAAGTGTTCGGCCTCTGGTCTCAGGAAGGCAGAGCGATGCGAGCACGAAAATCAAAGCGCACGGAATCCCTACAATCAGCATCCCGCCCAGTAGATTCCCGCCCACCTGTGCAGTAACAAGTGGAACAACCACTGGCGCAGTGCTGCCAAGTCCGCGTCCGAGCATATAAACTGTGGAAACAGCAGTGGCGCGCAAATCCACCGGGTAGAGCTCCGAGAACCAAGGTCCCGCTACCGCCAACCCCACATTCCCGATTCCAAAAGCAACATAAAGAAAATAGAGGGGCCATCCGAAGATAGAACCATGATAACGAACTGTCCCCCACAAGTACATACCCATCATTGCAGCTATCCAGACACTTGCAGGTACGATGGCGCCAAACCTTCGACCACAGCGGTCATGGAACCAACCATTGGTCACGTAGGCCATACCGCCGATGATAGAGAGTGTCACTGCCGCAGTCCTGACCACCTGAGGCGGAGTGTTCAGATATTTGAGCATCAGCGTCGGCATAAATGTGACAATGGCGTAAAAGCACATCATGTAGCTCATCATCCAGAGAAGAGCAGGGATGGTGATCTTACGAAATGGCCGCTTGAAGATCTCCAATAAACGGATTCCTTTAGTTTCCTTCAGGGAAATTTTCCCTTGCTTCTTCAGTTCATTGTACTGAATCCATGCTTTCGATTCCGGCATAAAGAAACGAACAAGCACCATCAGAATGATCGGGCTACCTCCCGTGATCAGAGCGATGCGCCATCCCCAGTTCAGGCTGAAGGAAGATACAGCCCAAATTCCAACAATGGATGCGAGTGCGGAGGACAACACGGAGCACCCTTGTACGCACGCGCTACCCAGTCCACGCCGGCGGGGATTCCAGGCTTCGTTGAGCAGGACCATGCCCGCCCCCCATTCGCCGCCAAGACCTATGCCAGTAATGAAGCGAATACATGCCAGGGACGAGTAATTCCAGGAAAAAGCACTCATAATAGAGCCGACGCCGAAGAATCCCAGTGTGATCTGCAGTGGAAGCTTTCTCCCAAACCGGTCGCCTAATAACCCAAAGATTATGCCGCCAAACACTGCGCCGATGAGGGTCAGAGTCTGTATACTCCCGACTTGGGTTAGGGATACCTGGAGTGTCTTCTGGATTGAAGGCATTAGAAAGGGAAAAATAAAGACATCATAATAATCAAGGGTGTGACCCAGCATCGCCGAAGCGATGATGACCATTCTCTCAGTAGTGGTGTACGCAAGCGCTTGGGACGGAGCTGATTGCATGGTGTTGGCCTTCGTGTTTGCCATTGCGGTACCTTCTGCGCAAAGATCTTTTGCGTCTACTCACTTCTCTAAGAAACGAAAAAACTGGGCCGGCTTATTGACGGTTTTGTTGTCTCTCGGCATCATTCGAGCCGCAGCGGCGCAGTGAGTTGAGCACGCACGTCAACTTCACTCGCGCTTGGTTGTAGCCGCCGGCAGTTTTTTCGTCCAGATACACCTCAGGAAGAACAGTACGACTACCGTGTTGATTACCCCTTATGCCAAAATAAAGCTCCAGGCAGCCCCGAATTCTGCCTTCGCACCACGTGCTGCCGAAGCGGCAGTAAGACCTACCAGTAACAAAAACATGGCTTCCATTTATGACTCACCCCGACAAAAAACAGTTCACTGGTATCAGGCCCGACCAGCAGTGTGAGCCGATGACTTCGTTACGAGAAGCGTCTGGCGCAAGAATCAATCAAACGAAACCACAAGATCCTTAATCAAAGGATGATCTGGCAAAGGTTCCACCGTAACTTCCTCTCCTGGTTTAACTATCGCGCTGCAAGCCCGCTCCCGCTTACCTTTGACTATCATCATGCAAGACAGGCAGACGCCCTGGTAGCATTCAAAATCGCGGAAAGCGATAGTAGGGTCGAAGTTTTGAAAAATATGACGCAGGATCATCAGCACTGTCATCGGATCGCTGGCTTCTATCTTGTAAGTGTCGTATCTTGGCGGCTGTCCATCTAACGGGTTACAACGATAAACCCGGGCAGTGATGGTCTTATTCGCATTCTCTCCCATACAGACGGGCTCCCTTTGTACTTGTGCGCGCGTCAAGGGCGGAGACGATGCAGCACGATCGGTCTCGTGCCAACTTTCATCGTTTCCCCTTCCTTGCGGATCATCGTGTGAACCAGCCAGTTGGCATCATCTTGCTGCGGAAAATCTTCCCGGAAATGCGTACCCCGGCTCTCCTCCCGGAAAAGAGCGGCCCTGGTCAGCATCTCGGCAGACATAATCAGGCTGCGCACCTGCAGTGCCTGGGCCCACTCCAAATTGAAGCCAGGAGTATGGTCAATTGATAAACAACCACCCAGTACTTGATCGCGAAGCACCTCGATGCGGGCTAATCCTTTTTGCATCATTCCTGTGCTTCTTCTAAGCCCAATATAGTCCCACATCAAACTTCTGATCTGTTCCAGGACCTGATATGGCCTACGGGCTCCTGATTTGGGAGCCATAAATCTTTTCAGATTTTGCTCAGCCGAATGGAGAAAATCTTCATCCAGCGGTTTCGGCGCATTTTCTTTCGCAAAAGCTGCCGCGAATTTTCCCGCCCGCAACCCAAAGACGATGCAGCATAGCCATGCTTGGCCCGCCAGCCGGTTGGCTCCGTGAATGCCACCCGTTACTTCGCCTGCGGCGAAGAGTCCTTTTACGCCGGTTCGAGTATCAACATCAATGCATACCCCGCCGAGCGAGGTATGCGCAGCCGGGGCCGCTTCCAGCAGTTCCTCGGTGACGTCAATACCAAATTGTTTCAGGCGCCGATAGGCGGGCAAGAACTTCTTTACATAATCCTTGTGGCTTTGTGAAGCGGAGCGGAGATCAATACGTACTCCCCCGTGTTCGGTGCCCCGCCCTTCTTTGATTTCCTTGAAAATGCGATTCGACAATTGCTCGCGGGTTGGGACAACATCGCCCGCCTGGATGAAATCCTCTCCGTTGGCGTTTAGGATTTTGGCTCCTGGCTTCAGAAAAGTTTCGTAGGAGATTTCCAGTCCCTTTATGTGTTTAGGATGGATGACAACGAAGGGATAAAACAGCTCTTGTTCCAAATCAATCAGCTCTGCGCCGGCATCGTAGGCCAAGAGCAATCCGTCACCGGTACTTTCAGGTGGGCAGTCGGTATATGGCCAGAGCTGCCCTTTTCCGCCGGTAGCTAGAATAGTTGATTTGGCGTGGATTGCCACAGACTCGCCGCTCTTTAGATCAAAGGCTAACGCGCCAACAACCTGGCCATCATTTTGCAAAAGCTCACTCACGACAAGGTCAGCGATTACCCGGACATTCGGGTAACGATCGACTTCTGACTTCAGGGCATCGATGAATTGCTTTCCACCACCAGGAACCCTGAGCATCCTGGGCCGGCTCATCCCCGGGGCAGGACGTAAGAGAAGCTTCCCATTTTCTTTCTGGAAATTCAGGCCGTACTGGGTCAGTTTCTTGACCGACTCTGCCCCACTCTCAGTCATTACCTCGATGAGGTTTTGGTCGCAGAGATAGCGCCCACCGATAACCGTGTCACGAAAATGGATCTCGGGCGAATCCTCCGGATCCACACCGGTAACCGCCGAATACCCAGTGAAACCCAGAGGAGTAATCCCAGTCTTCGCCATGGGGGCCTTGGCAAGCACCAGCGTATGGACTCCGGCTTGGCCGGCTGCAATAGCCGCAGCCGCGCCGGCTGCTCCGGCCCCGATAATTAGGACTTCTGTCTCGTGGACAGTGGCTGGCATCCGTTCATCTCTCTTTCTGACGAAACTTTCTTTACGCTCCCTTTTCGACTTCAATAATCCACGCCACCTCGGCGCCGGGGTAGACAATGGCATTAGTCATCACTCGTAGAACGACGCCGTCGATCGGAGAGACGATCTCTTCCATGACATCTAACGGGCCATAAATCCTGCCCAGAAGATCTCCTTTCTTGACCTGTGCGTTCACCTTCGTTTGCATCCAAAGCGTTCCGCCCCGGTTCGCCCGCACTTGCTTGTAGTTTTCAAAAACGCGTTGCTTGCCGAGGAGCAGCTCCGGCTTTCCCGGAAGCATCTTGAGGTGCTTCAGGATGTTAGAGATGGCCTTAATTCCAACGGGTACGAACTCATCCGTAATCTTCCCGCCTTCGCCCATTTCTACCAGGACTCGAGGGATTTTTTTCTGGTCGCATTGCCCACCGAAGGTCACATCGTAATCGCCCGGTCCCGGGCGGAAGAAGAAGTGCGAGGCCCTCTCCCGCGAAACGCGAAAGACGTAGGGCAGTCCGCTGGCTTTCGCGATTCCCTCGCGCGCTTCCAGAGTTCCGTACTTGTTGTCCGAAGGGACCACGTATGTAAACGGATAAATCACCGCCCCTGTCAATCCGGCGTGCAGGTCGATCACATAATTGGAGCGGAGTACGACTTCGTGGAAGAGCGTGTACGCAATCCTGTCGGTGAGAGGCCCATTCTTGTTGCCGGGGAACGAGTATCCCATGTTGAGAGGTCCTCTCTCTTCGAGCGAAAACCCCCGGCTGCGGGTCAAAAAGGCCGGCACGTTGGCAATGGGAACGATCAGCAGCGTTCCCCGGAGCGCCGTCGGGTCAACGGTGGCGGCAACTTCGCGCGCAATCAATGCGCCGATGACTTCATCGCCGTGTTGGCAGCCCTTGAGGAATAATACCGGCCCGGGGTCCGCCCCATGAACCACCACCAGCGGTATGGTGAGTGGCGTTCCATCGGCATACTCGGAACATTGCAGCCGGGTCAGTGTGGTCTTCGCTCTTTCCGCCTCGATCGCACCAATCTTAAACGCTTCTTTCATTTCCGATCCTCAGTTTAGTTTTTTGTCTTTAGAGTTTTGAATTAAACCAGCGCTTTTGCACTCCCAATATCGGCCGACTCGTTCCCCCGAACTCCATGCCGTCTGGGACGGCTGCCCGTTTTTCACCCCATATTCTTGAGGGGTTCCACTGTTTCATTCTTGTGGCGGGGCGCGCCTTCCCGTCTCAATCGAATGTTCTTGGTTGCCCTCCTGTTTAGACTGTTCCCGAGAGGAAATAAAGCCTAATTTCATATTTTTTATGTTAACTTTTAGTTAAAAGTGATGGCGGAGAGCACCTTGGACAAGATCGGCAGTATCCGTACGTTTCTGGCTGTGGTGGAAGCGAAAAGCTTTTCGGAGGCGGCACGAAGGCTCAGCTTGTCAGCCGCGGCGGTAAGCAAAGCGATTGCCCGGTTGGAAAGTAATTTGGGTATACGGCTGCTTCGCCGGAATACCAGAAGTGTCTCACTTACCTTTGAAGGTGAGCTCTTCTGCGCCCGCTCCCAGCACATTCTTTCCGAACTGGAGGAGGCGGAGGCGGAGGTTGCGCGAGGTGTTAGCGTACCGAGTGGCCGTTTGCGCATTCAGGTCCCACGCGGATTTGGACGAAAAATCCTGTTGCCGGCGTTATCTCAATGGCTGGAGCGATTTCCCAAAGTTTGCGCGGATGTCGATTTCAGTGATCGCCGCACTGCCGATCTGCCGGAGGAAGGTATCGATGTGGCAATTCGATTTGGGATGACGGGGGATTCGAGAGTAATTGCGCGAAAACTGGCCGACATCCACTTTGTCATCTGCGCTAGTCCCACTTACTTGCGGCGGCGCGGAACTCCGCTGGCCCCGCAAGACCTCAAGCGGCATAACTGCCTGGCATACGTTCTTCCTCAGACCGGCCGTTATCTGGAATGGAACTTTACGGATGGGAAGAGAACCTGGAGCGAATTGCTCTCGGGAACCGTAAATGTGAACGACGCACAAACATTGGTCAATTGCGCTATTGATGGGGTGGGTATCATTCGGGTCGCAAGCTACCTGGTGGCCGATGAGATCCGCTCGCGACACTTGAAAATGGTCCTAAGCGAATATGTTCCCGTCGGTCCGCCGATACAGGTCGTATATTTCCAGCGGAGTTATCTTTCCGCCCGCATCCGGGCCTTTGTCGATTTCATGGTAGAGCTCGTGCCTCCCGAGCCGTGGTGGGATAGAGCCCTGTTCGATTTCGCCCAAAACGAATACCGCTCTGGCCGCCTCCATAGGAATGACCAAAAAACTCCGAAACTTCCTTAAAGCTGGCGGCCCCGAACAATCATAGTGGGCGGCCAAGAAAAAGCGCTCAGAATCGAGCCGATACCGAAGAAACCCAGCGTTCCAGTTTTCGCCCAAGCGCCTGCGAAGGTATTCTTGAAGTCCCCCGCCAGCGCTGGCGAGGTCGTGGCTGCGGTAAACAAGCCGCCGGCTTGAAACGCGGCCTGCAGTCGCAAACAGCAACCGAACACGCGCTGGCCGAGATGGCGCCAGCAGCAGATGTCGAGGTGATCGAGCTCGGACCTCGGCCATCAGGACCGCGTTTCGGCACGCTGGTCCACGCTGTTTTAGCTACTGTGCCACTCGATACAGGCGCGGAAGGAATAAAGGCCGCAGCACAGTTGCAGGGGCGCATCTTCGGCGCCACGCGCTTTTATATATCTGCCCCCTCAGTGAGCCAGCAGAAGCGTTCATCAAACAGCACAGTTTTGAAGCATTGAAGCGACGGCAATCCGGTAGTTCTACGGCCAGCGGGCTTGGCTTCAGAGCTACAGCCCGCGGTACGAGCCGTGGTCCGTCAGGACGGTTTGCCCGGTGATTGAGTTGGCCCGCTCGGAAGCCAGCCAGACAATGGCCGCTGCCACCTCCTCCGGCTCGCCGAGCCTGCCGGTGGCGGTATCGTTCACGAAATTCGCGATCACATCTTCTTTGCTCCGGCCGCTGGCCCGTGCGCGGCCCGCGCTGATCTGCTCGAAGCGCTCCGTCCGCGTGGCCCCCGGGCCGACGTTGTTGACCAGGATGCCGTCGCGGCCGAAGTCGTTCGCCAGGCTGCGCACCAGCCCGAGCACGCCGGTGCGGATGGTGTTCGACAGGATCAGGTCGGGCAACGGCTGGCGGGTCGAGAGGGAGGTTACGGTTATAATCCGGCCCCACTTGCGCTGCTGCATCCAGGGGATCACCTCGCGGGCAAAACTTATCACGCTCAGCAAGTTGAGCTCGAAGGCCCGGCGCCACAGGTCGCTATCGATCTCCAGAAACGGCTTGGCCGGGGGGCCGCCGGCATTGGTGACGCAAATATCGATCCGCCCGAAGCGCTTGCCCACGGCCCCCACAAACCGCTGCACCGCGTGCGGATCGCTGACATCGGCGACCTGGGCCAGCACCTCGGCTCCATGCCGGTGCTCGATCTCGTCGGCCACACGGCGTAGGGCTTCGCTGTTGCGCGCGCAGATGGCCAGCTTGCAGCCTTCGGCGGCAAAGGCCAGGGCAGTCGCCCTGCCGATTCCCTGGCTCGAGGCAGCAACGATAGCCACCCGGTCCTTCAGCCCCAAGTCCATTCCGTCCTCCGCAAGAGAGAAAAAGATTTCAACGGGAATTTCCTTTTTCCAGCTCTGAATGGCTGAAATTTTCAAATTGATTCTCTGCACAGGACCCGGTACTTCTCGTCTATTTCC